>JBJMGJ010000444.1:0-12941 GCA_045807965.1 Bryobacteraceae bacterium
AAAGGGCATCAAGCAAGACTGTTGCGGCTCCGGCATTTTCCTCTCTTCGCAATGAAAGACGGCGCGACGAGACGATGCGTGCAGGCCGGAAATGAGGACGCGCAGCGCTAAGCGCAGGACCGGAGTAGCTTACAGTGGCAGAGCGAGGCGATTTCAAGATTTTGAGCGATAACCGCTCCGCCGGGCACGACTACCACCTCCTCGACCGTTACGAAGCCGGGCTGGTTCTCACGGGAACCGAGGTAAAGTCCGCGAAGAACGGCAAAATTCAATTAAAAGAGAGCTACGCCGAGGTCAACGACAACGAGGCGTGGCTCGTCAACGCGCATATCAGCGAGTATTCGCACGGGAACATCATGAATCACCCTCCCGTTCGGAAACGCAAACTCCTGCTCCACCGCTCGGAAATTGAGAAACTCCGCACCGAGACTCGAGAAAAAGGGCTCACGATCATTCCGACAAAGCTATACCTTAAAGGCGGCTTAATCAAGATCGAGATCGCGACGGCCAAAGGCAAGAAGTTCCACGATAAGCGCGAGGCGATCAAGGCGAAAGAGATGCAAGCCGAAGCGAAGGCGGCCATCGGGCGACGCGCCCGCCAGTGAAATACAACAGAACCATGCAAATTCGATTTGAAAGTGGGCCGGTCGAGAAGTTGTCAGCGGATGCGCTCGTCGTCATCTGTTTTGAAGCGGAAATACCAGCCGAGACCATGGCCGTTGAGGCGACCACGACGAGTGACCCTGAGATAGCAAGGCAATCGGGATGGTTGGCAGAGCTGAGAGCCTCGGGCGAATTCACAGGCAAGCTGTATGAGCAGTCCACGCTTTTCCGGCCCGAAGGGGCGACGGCTAAACGACTAGTCGTTATAGGCGGGGGCAAAAAGGAGAAGTTCTCTTCGGTCGAAGCGCGTCGCCTCGCCGGCGTTGCTGTCCGAACCCTGCAACCGAAGGGGCTCAAAACTGTAGTTTTAGCGCTCCCCGCCGATTCTGGAGCCGAGATCGGCTCCGCAGCCGCGGAAGGAGCCATTCTGGGCGGCTGGGAACCGGAGAAATACAAGTCGGACCCAAACAAGAATTCTAAGCGGCTGGAAACCTTCGTTGTCGCTGCCCCTTCGTCGACCACGGTAAGCGATACCGCGATTCAACGGGCGCAAATCATCGCCGAAGCGCAGAACTTTTCGCGCGACCTCGTCAATGAGCCGGCAAACAGGCTCACTCCAGCCGCTCTCGCCGAAGCGGCCCAGGAAATGGCGGCCCAGAGTAGTCTCGATTGCGAAATCCTGGACCAGGCTGCCATGGAAAAGCTCGGTATGGGCGCCTTGCTTGGCGTGGCCCGCGGGAGCTCCAACCCGCCGTTTCTCATTGTGTTGAAATACCGCCCGGCCGGGGCATTCGGCAGTGATCATCTGGCTCTGATCGGGAAGGGCGTGACGTTTGATACCGGCGGAATCTCCATCAAACCGGCGGATGGGATGGAGAAAATGAAGTACGACATGGCGGGCGCCGGAGCAACACTGGGCGCCATGAAGGCCATCGCGCAACTCAAGCCCGCCGTCCAGGTCACCGCGTATATCCCCGCGGTCGAAAACATGATCAATGGGGACGCGCAGCGCCCTGGAGATATTGTGACGAGCTTAGCCGGCAAGACGATCGAGGTCCTGAACACTGACGCGGAGGGCCGGTTGATCCTGGCCGACGCGATCACCTATGCGAAGCAAAACGGGGCAACGCATCTTGTGGACGCCGCTACCTTGACGGGCGCGATCGGGATTGCTCTCGGACATCACAACATGGGCGCATTTACGAATAGCCAGGGTTTTCTCGACAACTTTCTCTCGTGTGCGCGAAGCGCGGGTGAGAAGGCATGGCAGCTTCCCATGGATGAGGAATACAAAGACTACCTGAAATCGCCATTCGCGGATTTACCCAACATTGGCGGGCGCTACGGTGGCTCGATCACGGCGGCCTGGTTCCTGCGCGAGTTTGCCGACCCCACGCCTTGGGTTCATCTCGACATTGCGTCCACGGCGTGGCTCGACGATGGACGCGCATGGCTTTCGAAGGGACCTTCCGGAGTCGCCGTGCGCTCGTTCGTGCAACTCGCACTCGGTTGGAACGGCAACCAGATGTACTAGCCGGGCGTCGCCCGACGACAGAGGCAGGTTCCCGCGTAATCATTCCTGATAACGTACGTCTAGGAATCGGGAACGAGGAGTATACGGTTCCAAACGTTTTCGGAGGCCGTCTCGATGCAGCTTCGTGTTCTGGCGTTTGTGCTCGCGGGGGGTAAGGGAACCCGCCTTTATCCGCTTACTAAGGAGCGAGCCAAACCTGCCGTGCCTTTCGGGGGACGTTATCGTATCGTCGATTTCGTCCTCAGCAACCTGGTCAACTCAGGCATCTACTCGATCTATGTCCTGATTCAGTTCAAGAGTCAGTCTCTTCTTCAACACCTTCGCGAGGGTTGGGAAGCGAGCGGACTGCTGAGAAATAATTTCATCATTCCGGTGCCCGCTCAGATGCGGTCGGCCCAGGAAGACTGGTATCGCGGGACGGCGGACGCCATCACGCAAAATATCAATCTGATCGAGCAAGCCGACCCGCACGTGGTTGCGATCTTCGGCGCTGACCATATTTACCGGATGAATATCCGGCAGATGATCGAATACCACGTAGAGAAACGAGCCGGCGCGACCATCGCGGCCATACCGGTGGGCAAGGAACTGGCGACGGAATTCGGCGTGATCGAAACGACTCCCGACGGAAGGGTCATCGGCTTTCACGAGAAGAAGGCCAACGCTCCCACCATGCCAGGTGATCCCTCGCGCGTCTACGCCTCCATGGGGAACTATGTATTCTCCACGGATCTGCTGCTCAGCGAATTGCACAAAGACGCGGAGAATGAGAATAGCTCGCATGACTTCGGCAAAGATATCCTGCCCAGTCTGATCGGTCGCGCCGACATGTTCGCGTACGATTTTCAGACCAATGTCATTCCCGGCGACCCGATCGCGTCGCCGCAATACTGGCGCGACGTCGGTACCCTGGACGCTTATTACGAAGCCAGCATGGACCTGCGGTCGGTGTCGCCCGAACTGAACCTCTACAACCGGCAGTGGCCATTGCGAACGGCGGGTTACTTCGACGCTCCCGCTAAATTTGTTTTCGATGAAGAAGGGCGCCGCGGTATGGCCGTGGACTCGATCATCGCGGGAAGCTCAATCGTTTCCGGGGCATATGTGGCTCGATCGGTATTGGGCAGAGGCGTTCGCGTTCACACGGGAGCAGTCGTGGAGGATTCGGTTATCTTCGACAACTGTGATATCGGCCGCCACGCCAAGGTGCGCAAGGCGATCTTGGACAAGAACGTGAAAATCCCCCCAAACGCCCGAATCGGCTACGATCTTGAAGCCGACAAAAAGAAGTGGCATGTCACGGAGACCGGCATTGTCGTGATCGAGGGCCATCGATCAACCGTTGATATTTCGGTCCTACAGGTTTAGCGAACGACTTCAACCAGGGCTGCCCGGGGCTGGAATCGGGCGAGGAGCAGACCGACCGCCAACACCACCAGGCAGCCCACAACGTTGTACCAAAGAAAAGAAATGCTCGTGAAGGTGGCTGCCCAGAAGATGGCAATCTCACCAGCGATGACTCCCCAGAAAGCCGCGGTCCCACCCACCCGTTTACAAAAAAACGCCAGGACAAACACGCCAAGCAGCCCGCCGTAAAAGAGTGATCCCACGATATTGACTCGTTCGATCAAGGCTCCAAATCCGCGGGCACCGACCGTTGCAAATACAATAGCGAACGCACCCCAGAAAACGGTGAAGCAGCGTGATGCGAAGAGGTAGTGCTCGTCATCCCTGTCCCGCACCATGTATCTCCGGTAAATGTCTATGACGGTGACGGTAGCGAGCGAATTAATCTCCCCGGACGTTGAGCCCATAGAAGCCGAAAAGATGACGCCGATCACCAGACCGACAAGGCCGACGGGCAGATAGGATTTCGCGAACGACAGAAAGATGTAGTTAGTGTCGTCGAACTTTCCGCCGCCCGTGCGATCGCCGACCGCCTGAAGCGCCTTCTGCCGGCTCTGGTCGAACGCTTTCTGCGCGTTGCGGAATTCATTCAAGCGTGTCCGATCCACCGGGGAGTGCCTCGCCGCCTCGGCAAGATCGAATGCGGCTCGACGTCGACTTTCAAAAGCCGCTTTATACTGAGTCTCTATGCCGTGCCAACCTTCCCATTTTTGGATGCGAACTGCCTCTCCCGGGTGGTAGATGGGCGGGTTTTGAACGAAAAGCGAAATAGCAAATACGACCGTTCCGATGAACAGGATGAAGAGTTGCATCGGAATTTTGAGGACCGCGTTAAACAGCAGGCTCAAGCGGCTCTGGGCGATGGATTTCCCGGTCAGATAGCGTTGTACCTGACTCTGGTCACAGCCGAAGTACGCCAGGGCAAGGAAACCGCCGCCAATCAACCCACTCCAGAGGTTGTAGCGATCGCTCAGATTCCAGCGCAGATCAACGATATTCAGGCGTCCGGCGGCGCCGGCCAGATGCATCGCGTCCACCAGGGAAATTTGTGGCGGAAGCGAATGGACGGCTACGGCAAGACTCAGCCCCAAGGCAAAGAAAATCATGCTCATCTGCTGGACATCGGCCCACGTCAGAGCTTTGATTCCGCCCTTTGCGGTATAGGCAATCACCAGCACACCTATTGCGACGGTAATCAAGCGATCGGACCATCCAAGGACTGCGGAGAGCGCGACCGCGGGCGCATAGAGGCCGATACCCGCCGCTAATCCGCGCTGAACCAGGAATATAGATGCGACAAGCGCCCTGGTTTTGGAATCGAAGCGTTTTTCCAGGTATTCGTAAGCCGTATAGACTTTGGCGCGGTGAAAAATGGGTACAGCTGTCGCACACAGGATGACCATGGCGATGGGTAGGCCAAAATAAAATTGCGCGAAGCGCATCCCGTCGACAAAGCCCTGTCCGGTGGTGGAGATAAACGTGATGGCACTGGCCTGGGTAGCAAGGATCGAAAGACCCATGGCATACCACGGCATCGTTTTCCCGGCAAGCAGGTATTTATTGACGGTGCTGCTTCCGCGACCACGGTAAAGACCGTAGCCGACGAGAGACACCAGCCACGCAACGAAGACGCACCAATCGAATACTCTCAAGATCGGCCGCTATGACGAAAGACTGTTCCGCATGAATCCGGGATCGGGAAATGACCTAGTAGCGAAAAAAACGCGAGAATAGATAGAGTACAACGAGCAACAACAATAGGTAGAGGAGAACAGCCGTATAAGCCTGAGACCATCTGGCGAATAGGGGTGGCGGACCCTCGTCGGCAGGGAGTTGAGTTCTAGGACTACCGGTTGGCATGTGTCGGGGCCTTTGATATAGATGCCCCTCTGGGATTATCGGCTACACTTAAGAGTTTGGCGAATCAGACTAGTTGGCAAGGAATTAACGTTCTTGTCGTTGACGACGAGGAGTCTCAGCGTGCCCCGCTCGCAGCGATGATCTCTGCCTGGGGTTTCAATGTCGATACCGCGAGCGACGGCCAGGAAGCGCTTGAAAAGTTTCAGAACCAACGCGCGGACGTCATTATCACGGATCTCATGATGCCGCGCATGGATGGTTTCGAGCTGATGAAAAGGCTCGGGCAGGACGGCAACATGCCTCCTGCGATCGTTCTGACCGCATTTGGCAACATCGAAACAGCCATACAGACTATTCATGACCTCGGCGCTTTCTGGTTTCTCGAGAAGCCAATCCAACCGGCGGCCTTAAAGGTCCTGCTCGAAAGAGCTGCTTCTCAGAGTCAACTCACAGTAGAAACGGAGCGACTGCAAAGACAGCTGTCAAACTTTGGCGTGCTGGTCGATATGGTGGGCACTTCGCCCCAGATGCAGCAGGTTTTTAACGTTGTGCAGCAAGTCGCGCCGAGCAAAGCTGCGGTTTTGGTGGTCGGGGAAAGCGGCACCGGAAAAGAATTAGTTGCGCGTGCCATTCACCAATTGAGCAACCGGCGAACGGGCCCGTTCGTAGCGATCAACTGTGCGGCCATGCCGGAAACTCTCATGGAAAGCGAACTCTTCGGCCATGAGAAAGGGGCGTTTACAGGCGCTTTTGAGCGTCGCGCCGGTTGTTTCGAATTGGCACAGCACGGAACGCTGTTGCTGGACGAGTTGGCGGAGATGCCGTCTGGAACGCAGGCCAAATTACTCCGGGTGCTGGAAGACTCGCGCGTTCGGCGGCTGGGCGGAAAGAGCGAACTTTCGGTTGACGTACGCGTCGTGGCGGCGACGAATCGCAACGTGGATGATGCGCTGAAGAAGGGCGATCTCCGAGAGGATCTGTACTATCGCCTGAATGTTTTCCAGATTTCCCTGCCTCCGCTACGCCAGCGACTCAGCGACCTTCCGGTGCTTTGCGAGACGCTGGTTACTCACCTGAATCGAAAGCACACCTGTCACGTGACTTACATAACTCAAGAAGTCATGGACGCGTTTAAGAAGCACAACTGGCCTGGAAACGTCCGAGAATTGCGCAACGTTCTCGAGCGTGCCGTCATCATGGCGGGCGAAGGCGCAATCCAGATGGCTCATCTGCCATATGACTTTGGTGTTTCCGTTGGCTCTCGTCCTCCGGCCCAGGTCTTTGAACCCGAAAGTGTACGTTTACCAGTTGGCACTACGGTCGGAGACGCCGAAAAGGCGCTGATACAACTGACGTTGCAGCATACGAAAAACAATAAGACTCGCGCGGCGGAGATTCTCGGAATCAGCTTGAAGACCCTGTTTAACAAGCTGAAGGAGTACGGCGCGTCACCGGAACCGCTGGACACAGCCGTCTAAAAGATCTCGTCTTCCGTCCGTCCGGGTTCGCTCGGCGGGCATGTTACGCTGAGGGTTCTCTCCCCAAATGAGCTCCGCTGTTTCCGAACTGCGCCGAACCCCTTTGTGCGATACACACTGTCAGCTAAAGGCAAAGCTAATCGAGTTCGGCGGCTGGTACATGCCTGTCCAGTATTCGGGCATTCTTCAGGAGCATGCTGCTGTACGAACGGCCGTCGGCCTTTTCGACGTCAGCCACATGGGCGAAATTGAAGTTCGCGGGCGGGACGCGGACAAGCTGGTGAATTATGTTTCCACCAACAACGCTTCGAAGCTGAAGGTCGGCCAAGCTCACTATTCCGGCTTGCTCTATGAGCACGGCGGCTTCGTTGACGACATCCTGGTTCACAAAGTCTCAGATACGCACTTCTTCATTTGCGTCAACGCTTCCAATCAATGGAAAGACCACGAGCACATTGAGCTTGCAAAACTGAAAAGCAATTTCCAGGCGGAAGTGGAGTTTGCGAGCGAACGCTACGCGCAATTGGCGATCCAGGGACCTCATGCGCTGCAAACCCTGCAGAAGCTGACGTCTACGGATCTATCAGCGATCAAATACTACTGGTTCACGGACGGTCAGGTCTTCAAGCACCCGGCTCGCATCGCGAGAACAGGATATACAGGCGAAGACGGGTTTGAGATTTATATCGCACCCGAAGTGTCCAACGAGATTTGGAATGCCGTGCTACAAGCCGGGCAGGAATTCGGAATACTTCCCTGCGGATTAGGCGCGCGCAACACCTTGCGACTGGAAGCCAAGATGGCCCTTTACGACCACGAAATTACCGCGTCGATCAATCCGTTCGAAGCCGATCTCGGCTGGATCGTGAAGATGGACAAGCCCGATTTCATGGGGCGTCAGGCTCTTGAAAAGAGCTCGGCACAAGGAATCACACGAAAGCTGGTCGGGTTCGAAATGAAGGGCCGCGGAATCGGGCGCGACGGGTATGAGGTTTGGCTCGATGGGGAACCCGCGGGTTGGGTAACAAGCGGCGGACCATCGCCAACGTTAAACAAAAATATCGGGTTGTGCTATTTGCCGACCGAAAAGGCGGTTCCGGGCACAGAGATCCAGGTGATGATTCGCAATTCGCCGGTCGATGCTGTCACGGTTGCAACGCCTTTTTATAAGAGAGCTAAGGGATGAGCTATCCAGAAACCTATAAGTACACGAAGGAACATGAGTGGGTTCACGCCGAGGGCGCCGCTGCCACGATCGGCATCACGGCCCACGCGCAGCATGAGCTGGGAGATATCGTCTTCGTGGATCTGCCCAAGGTGGGCACGCAGGTAACGAAAGGTCAGACCTTCGGTTCGGTGGAGTCCGTGAAAGCGGTCTCTGACATTTACTCTCCGATTTCCGGAGAAGTCACCGCGGTGAACGAGCTTCTGTCGAAGAGTCCTGAGAAGCTGAACGAAGATCCGCATGGGGATGCGTGGCTGATCAAGGTAAAACTAGGCGATCCAGGCGAATTAAATGAATTGCTTTCGGCTCCCGATTATCAAAACTATGTAGGCGCTGAATAAGGCTGCGCGCCCGAGTGTTTCATCGGAGCTAGAACACCTCTTTGCGATATTTACCGAAATCAGATTCTGAACGCCGCGAAATGCTGGCGGCAATAGGACTCCAGAGCCAGGAAGAGTTACTCTCCCACATACCAGACGAAATTCGCTTCAAGGGTCCGCTCGGGATCGAGAACGGGAAGAGCGAATTCGAGATCGTCGACTACTTCAAACGGCTTGGTGCAAAAGCGGCGGTAGGCTACCCAAGCTTTCTGGGAGCCGGCGTTTACAACCATTACCGTCCTGTGGTGGTGGATGCTGTTGTTTCGCGGGGCGAGTTTCTCACTTCGTACACGCCCTATCAGGCCGAAATCTCACAAGGAACGCTCACCTCCATCTTCGAGTTTCAGACCATGGTGTGTCAGCTGACAGGCATGGACGTAGCGAACGCCTCCATGTACGACGGCTCCACCGCGGTACCGGAAGCGGCCATGATGGCCGTACGCGTGACACGGCGTGACAAGGTGCTGGTGGCGCGTTCGGTACATCCCGAGTACCGCGAAACGCTAAAGTCTTCTACCCAGCATCAAGGCATGCCGCTAGAAGAAGTCAAGTATGCCGAAGACGGGCGGCTTGACTTTGAGGATCTGAAAAGCAAACTCGACGAGACCATCGCCGCTGTTATCGTTCAGACGCCGAATTTCTTCGGGAATCTCGAAGATGTGAAAGCGCTTGCCGATTTGGTGCGTAGCAAGGGCGCTCTGCTCGTCGTCGTGTTCTCGGAAGCTGTTGCGCTGGGCCTGATTGAGCCTCCTTCACAAGCGGACATCGTTGTGGGTGAGCTGCAAAGCTTCGCCATCTCGCCGAGTTATGGCGGACCGTTCGTGGGCATAATCGCCGCGAAAGAGAAGTACATCCGTCAGTTACCTGGTCGGTTAGCGGGAGAAACAACCGACGCCGATGGAAGACGGGCTTACTGCCTGACGCTCGCGACGCGTGAACAACACATACGGCGCGAGAAGGCGACTTCGAACATCTGCACGAACCAGGCGCTGCTGGCGCTGATGGCGACTGTGTTCATGTCTCTCTATGGCAGAGCCGGGTTGCGGGAACTCGCGGTGCAAAATCTGTCGAAGGCACATTATCTGGCGGATAAGCTGCCGCTCCAATTTTCCGCTCCATTCTTCAACGAGTTCGTCGTACGGCTCGAGGGCAAAACGCCGGAGCAGGCGAACGCAACATTGCTCGAAAAGAAGATCGTAGGCGGTCTCGCGTTGGGGCGCTTTTATCCCGAGTTGAAGAATTGCATGCTCGTTTGCGCCACCGAAATGAACAAGCGTGAAGATATGGACACGCTGGCATCCGTTTTTGGAGGCAGGGCGTAATCATGATCAAGAAGGTTGCGCGGCACATTGTTCAGGAAGAACCACTCCTCTTTGAGCTGAGTTCGCCAGGCAAAGTCGGTTATCAGCTTCCGGAGCTGGACGTTCCTGCGGTTTCCCCCGAAGCGGCTCTCGGCAAGGGTAACGTACGCGACGATATCGAAGGCTTCCCAGAGGTGAGCGAGTTCGAAACGCTGCGCCACTTCACGCGGCTCTCGACTTGGAATTATGCGATTGATCTCGGTCTCTATCCGCTCGGCTCATGCACGATGAAGTACAACCCGCGCGTGAACGAGACAGTGGCGCGGACGGAGGGCTTGGCATGGGCGCATCCCTATCAGCCGGTAGAACTGGCCCAGGGTTGCCTGGAAGTGATCGATACGCTCGAAAGGGCTCTGGCCGAGATCACGGGCATGAATGCGGTCACGTTACAGCCGGCTGCCGGCGCTCATGGCGAGTTCACTGGCATCCTCATGATTCGGGCGCTGCTCGAATCGCGCGGGAATCCTCGGAAGAAGATTCTGGTGCCCGATTCGGCGCACGGCACAAATCCCGCGACAGCGTCGATGGTGGGCTACGCGGTCGAGAACATCAAATCGAATGATCGCGGTGTAGTCGATCTGGAAGTCTTACAGCGGGCCGTGACGGAAGACGTTGCCGGCCTGATGGTCACGAACCCTAACACGGTTGGGGTCTTTGAAGAAAACATCCAGAAGATCTGCGAGATCATGCACGAAAAGGGCGCGCTGGTCTATATGGACGGCGCCAACATGAATGCGCTGGTGGGCGTCGCCCGTCCCGGTGATTTCGGCGTCGATGTGATGCACCTGAATCTGCATAAGACGTTTTCGACCCCGCACGGCGGTGGTGGCCCGGGTTCGGGCGCTGTCGCGGTTGCGAAGGTGCTCACGCCATTTCTCCCTGGCCCTCGCCTGAAGAAAGAGGGCGATCTGTGGAAGTGGAACTATGACCTTCCGCAGTCTATCGGACGCGTGCGCGCCTACTACGGGAATTTTGGCGTGCTGGTGCGAGCGTTGGCGTACATCATGGCTCACGGTGGTAACGGGCTGCGGCAGGCGACACTCGATGCGCTATTGAACGCAAACTATCTGCGGACGCTGCTGGAGCCGTACTATGAGCTGGCCTATAAATCCGCCAGCATGCATGAGTGCGTATTCAGCGATGATCGCCAGGCGAAAAAGGGTGTTCGAACGGGTGACATTGCGAAACGGCTGATCGACTATGGCTTCCATCCGTACACGGTGAGCTTCCCACTGATTGTTCGCGGAGCGCTGATGATTGAGCCAACCGAGACGGAGGGCAAGCAGGAACTGGATCTGTTTGCTGATGCGATGATTTCGATCGCGAAGGAAGTCGAGGAATCGCCAGAGCTGGTGCTCAAGGCTCCGCATTCAACACGTACGCGGCGCGTCGACGAAGTTTCGGCAGCGCGAAGGCCCATCGTGCGCTGGACACCACGTCCTACGGCAAGCCAAGCAGCCGATTAACGTTTTCGAGAACTCGAGTCACCGGCAACTCCGAGATGGGTTCGTGCCTTAACACCATCACACTTTCTCCACGCGGCGCCCATACGACCGGATCTGTAGGACCAAACAGTGCGAGGGTCTTTACACCCGTCGCCGCGGCCAGGTGCGTAATGCCTGAATCATTGCCGACATAGAGCCGGGCTGCGCGAATCCAATTAGCCAAGTCGGGCAGGTTATCGAAACGGTAAGCTTGGCCCAACTTCTCTTCCGGCCCGGCGAGCCATTCAGCTTTGTCCGATATGTTGCAGCTCAGTGCTTCGAAACACGACAGCGGCCAATTCTTCCGAACTCCGCCAGAAAACGGATGAATGACAACCGATTCCCGGCGTTCGAGTTGCGCTGTGCGGATTCTGGGTTTCAGGCCGAGCGGCGCTCCTACCTGGCGTGCGTAAAAGTCTGTTGCATGCTCGTGCCTGACGTCTGTCGGTAGTGCCTCGAAGAAAGTGCACCGCTTGCAAACGCGGCTGAGAGCCGAGCGAAACTCCGGCCGTTTAGCGCCGTACCAGGATACAACCTCGTCGAAACTGGACAGCGTGTCGATAAGTCGAGCGGGTACCGACAAACCTTCGATGCCGAAGTAATCGAGACCGGTGGAACTGATGGAGCACACGCGATCGGCAAATTGAATTAGCGGGACAACGGGCGTGGGCAACCATAGCTCGGTGTATTGCGTCTTCAGAAACTCAAGCGCGGGAAAAGAAACAATGCAGTCGCCAATGGCCCCGGGACGGATCAGAAGGCGACGCATGCGGCGTTAGAAGCCGTAAAGCTGGTGCGCGTTGTCATGCAGGACCATGTGCCCGATCTTGTTGGCGCGTTCGGGCGTGATCTCCCCATCACCAACCATGTCGGTTAGCGCCAGCGCCAAGGCAAGACGTCCGTTGTGGGATCCAAGCCAGGCGGTTTCTTCCCAACCGATATTTTTGCCCCACGGGCTGGCGTCGGAGCCGTACAGCACCTTTTCGGGCGCTGATTCGAGATAAAGGCGAATTGCTTTGGCACCCTCCGCCGGGTAGGTGAGGAAGTAGAACGCGGAGAAGTCAAGGTAGACGTTCGGCTTTAGTATGAGCATGGCGGCTTCTTTGGCGAAGGGCCAGGCGCCGTGAAGGAGGACGAACTTGGTCCGCCGAAGCGCCGGGTCATTGAAGACTCCTTCGAGCGCCAGCGGATCTGCATTGGCGGCCTGGAAATAGCTTCCCGCGCCTAGTGAACTGTGGATATGAACAGGCAGTGATAATCGCCCCGCTTGCGCCGCGATGTGCCGAAAGACAAAATCCTGCAGGATTTTGTACTCATCCGAAGTCGGCTCGGAGGACTGGGAGTAGATGGCGTACACACGCTCGGCACTTTCACGCGTAGGATTGCTAATTTTCAGGTCGCGCAAGTAGGCCAACTCAAACTTAATTGCCACGGCGCCGTCGCCCTTCCAGGATTCGAGTTGATGAGACACAAACGCCAGATAATCATCGAAGGCGGCCGGGAGGCGCTTGTTTCCGGACGCCTTCAGATAACGGGAGAGAAGAGATTCTTCGCGTCCGAAGAAGGCGGCGTGTTCGGGATCCCGGCTCTTATAAGACCTGTTCTCTAG
>JBJMGJ010000445.1:0-3341 GCA_045807965.1 Bryobacteraceae bacterium
CCGATGCCTACTACACGGACTACCGGGGAACCGCGCAGGAATTTGTATCGGCTGCCAAGTACGGCTATCTGTATCAGGGGCAGTGGTACCGGTGGCAGAAGAAAAGACGTGGAACCTCAACGTTTGGCCTTCCAAAAACCGCGATGGTGAATTTCATCCAGAACCACGACCAGATCGCGAATTCGGCAAAAGGCGATCGCATTAATGAACTGTCCTCGCCAGGCGCTTACAAAGCCATGACAGCATTCACGCTCCTGATGCCCGGGACGCCAATGTTATTTCAGGGGCAAGAATTTGCGTCCTCAAGCAAGTTCCTGTTTTTTGCCGACCATAAACCCGAACTGGCGGAGAAGGTACGGGCGGGACGCGCCGAATTCCTCGGCCAGTGGCGCTCTCTGGCCTTGCCAGAGATGAAGAAGTGCTTTGAGGATCCGGCGTCGCCGGCCACGTTTAAGCGTTCGAAGATTGATCACTCTGAAGTTCAGAAACACATTGAAATCTACAAGCTTCACCGTGATCTCCTCCGTTTGCGGCGCGAGGATCCTGTTCTTTCGGAGTGCGGCGAGACAGGAGTTGACGGAGCGGTTCTAAGCGGGCAATGCTTCGCCCTGCGCTACTTTTCGGCCGGTTTTAGGGACGATCGTCTGCTTGTCATCAATCTCGGGACCGATCTGCAATTTAATCCCTCTCCGGAGCCCTTGCTCGCTCCGCCGAGTTCGCGCCAGTGGGTGAAGGTTTGGTCGTCCGACGATCCACAGTATGGGGGCTGCGGAACCGCCGTTCTAGACTCTGAAGAAAACTGGCGCATTCCCGGGATGGCGGCCGTTCTCCTCTATCCGATTGACCGAAGTTGTTAGATTCAAAATTACGCCGCAGGTTTTCCCACAGCATGAACGAAATCTACCGACACACCGCGAAGGCCGCTCTAAAACCCGAAGACAATCGCCGACTCACGGACACTGAGTGGCTGGTCACAAATGGCCTGGGTGGCTATGCAACGGGAACCATAGGTGGTACTCCAACCCGGGTCTTTCATAGCTACCTGGTCGCCGCTCTTCCGTCGCCAAAGGGCCGGACCATGATGCTGAATGAACTCCTGGAAACGGTGGTTTTTTCGGATGGCGAGGAGTTCCAGCTGAATGGATTAACCACTGAAACCGGTCAATTTTGCGGCTCCCCTTACCTGGTTTCGTTCGGGCTCGACGCTGGTCTGCCGGTATGGCGTTATGAGGTGAGAGGTCTGACGATCGAGAAGCGCGTCTACCTTCCCCATCGTCAGAACACATCGTTTATCCGATATTCCGTCCCGGAAGGTGAGGGATCCGTCACCCTGCAACTTCGCCCCGCTCTTAATTTCAGAGGACACGAGGCGCCGGTGAATACGCCCATCGGAGACTTTGCGGTTGCCTTTCGAGATCACCACTTCGAGATCAAGCTCGGTGAACTCTCGCTGAGGCTGATCCATCTAGGGAACGACACACAATTTACCATTGACTGTCAAGAGATCCGGAACATCGTCTACGAAGTAGAGCGAAGCCGAGGCTATACCTCGCGAGGCGATCTCTGGACTCCCGGGTTTTTCAGCTCCAAGCTGACCCCGGGCTCGGAAACAACTCTTGTTGCGTCCACGGAGCTCTGGGAAGTCATGAGCGCGCTGACCCCTAACCAGGCGTGGCATGCGGAGCACGACCGCAGGCGTCGACTCCTCCTTGAGGCCCGACCGGAGGTCTGTGGTGAAAATTGCCGCGAGCTGATCTGGGCGGCCGACCAGTTTGTTTTCGCTCCGGTAGGAAGGCGGGAAGACACTGCCCGGGCGCGCGCCGCGGGCGACGAGATTCGCAGCATCATCGCGGGCTATCACTGGTTTACCGACTGGGGCCGCGACACCATGATCAGTCTGGAAGGCCTCACGATGACCACCGGACGGCAGGTGGAAGCAAGCTATATACTCCGAACGTTCGCGCACTACATCCGGGACGGTCTCATTCCTAATCTGTTCCCTGAAGGAAAAACCGACGGTTTGTATCATACGGCCGACGCGACGCTCTGGTTTTTCCATGCGCTGAACCAGTATTTGCAACGCGTTGACGATGAGCACCTGCTGCAACAGCTCATTCCTTCTTTAGTCGATATCGTGGGTCACCACCTTCGCGGAACTCGTTTCAACATCCATGTAGATCCGAAAGACGGATTGCTGGTCCAAGGTCAGGAAGGTTATCAACTTACCTGGATGGACGCCAAGGTGGACGACTGGGTAGTGACGCCTCGACGAGGGAAAGCCGTTGAAATCAATGCGCTCTGGTACAACGCTCTCCGTCTTCTCGAAGGATGGTTGCGCCGATGCAGCCGAACAGGCGAAGCCGATGGGATCTCCGGCCACGCCGAAAAGGCCAAACGCTCGTTCAATCAGCGGTTCTGGAATGCGGACAGCGGGTTCCTTTTCGACGTAGTCGATGGCGAGAATGGGCGGCCCGAGCCATGCTGCCGGCCCAATCAGATTTTTGCTATATCGCTCGAGCACCCTGTCCTCGATCCGTCGCGGTGGGAATCAGTGGTGACCGTTGTTAAGGACCGATTGCTTACTCCCGTGGGTTTGCGATCGCTCGCGCCGGGTGAGAAGAACTACAAACCCAGGTACGACGGCGATCTGCGGTCGAGAGATGCCGCGTACCACCAAGGTACTGTGTGGGCGTGGCTCATCGGCCCGTTTGTCGATGCCTGGCTCAAAGTTTATCCCAATGATGTCAGAACGGCGCGTGGATTTCTGAAAGGGCTGGAGGAGCACCTGAACAAGGCATGCGTTGGGTCCATAAGCGAGATATTCGACGCCGAGGCGCCCTACACGCCTCGCGGCTGCTGCGCTCAAGCCTGGAGCGTGGCCGAAGTCTTACGTTCCTATGCAAAAACCAGCGGCGTTGGCGAGCTTGTCGAGGAGCCGGCGGTGGCGACAGCAACCGTCACTTAACGTTGTTCAGTAGTCGGGAAAGAAGGCTTCTCGGCGCGCCCAAGTTGCGCGTCACAATCCGCTCTGAACTCTATCCAACCTCTGGCGCTGCGGTTAAAGATAATCGCGGCCCAGCCAGCCGGAAATGAGACAGGCGGACATGAACAAAGAAGAATTTGAGCAGGCGCACGACGCGCTAGCCGTTAGCCGCAGAGCCTTTGTCGGTACTGCCTTGGCAGGTGCTGTAACCGCTGTTCCGGCGGAATCGGCGCAAGCACCTTTACCAGCGAGCAACTCGCTTGAGTGCAGCCTGACAATCAACGGTGAGGCTCACAAACTCACGATCGACTCACGTACGACTTTGCTCGATCTGCTTCGCGAACATCTGCAGATGACG
>JBJMGJ010000446.1:0-9563 GCA_045807965.1 Bryobacteraceae bacterium
ACACAAATAACCTACAAGACCCTATACAGAAAAAAACCACTAAGACCCGCGCCGTTCTCTTCCCTTGCGTGCTTGGTTTTATCTCGGCGTTCTCGTTGATTCTTGCCGCCCACAGTTCACCCGAACTGATGTCGGACCCCTTGCCCCTGTTGTCGGGTTCGAATAGCGAGAGGTGGGAGCGATGAGGGGCGGCCGAGTATCCGGCATCGCGGGTCAAGCGAGTCAGCCGGACACGTTTTACTTTGGCTCCGTGGGAGGAGGCGTTTGGAAAACGGAGAACGCGAAACGCACATGGTTCCCCATCTCGGATAACGGCATTTCCATCGGCTCGATTGGAGCCATAGCGGTGGCCCCTTCCGACCCGAATATTCTGTACGTCGGCACGGGTGAAGTGAAATTCGGAGTTAGAATTCCTACGGTATAGGGATGTTCAAGTCCACCGATGCCGGTAAACGTGAACTCACATCGGCCTTGAGATCACGCGCCAGATTCGGCGCGTTGTTGTCGATCCGATAAATCCGAAGCGCGTCTACGTTGCCGCACTCAGGCACATCTATGCGCCCAATGCGGATCGCGGTGTGTACCGATCCACAGGTTGGGGCAAGAGCTGGAAGAAAGTGCTCTTCGACTCTGTGCAGCCGAACGAGGTTGGCGCTGTCTTCATCGCGATGGACCCGAAGGCTCCGCGGGTTCTCTACGCCTCGTTGTGGGCGACGCGACGGCCGCCGTGGTCCGTTATGCTCCGACGAATATGCCCGGTCGCGGTTTGTTCAAGTCAGTTGATGGTGGAGATACATTGAGGAGATTGACGGGCGGGCTTCCCACCGACGAATACGTGGGTCGGATTGGAATCGCCGTTTCGCCCAGTAACTCGACGCGGCTCTGGGCTGTTGTTAAATGATATTGGCGCGACCTGGCGACTGCTCAAGACCGTTCGATTACTATCGCTGGGGTTGATCCATATCTGGTGGTAGTCGTCGTCGCCTGCCGGTGCGCCGAGCGATCAGGGTGCGGTTGTCAGCGTGGATGGCGCAAAGACCTGGAGCACGTCGTATAACCAACCGACTGCGCAGATTTATTACCTTGCGGCGGATAATCGTCATCCCTATTGGCATTACGGTGCGCTACAGGACAGCGGTGGTGTGAGTACGTGGTCCCGCGAAAGAGTGTTGACGCTGAGGAATTGGGAGCCGCCAATTACCCGCCTCCGATCCGAACAGTCCTAATCGCAAGACATGAACACTTCCGACTGTATTTTTCTAATCAGTTCGTGATCCGTTCGCGCGATCGTGGACGTTCTTGGTAAAAGATCAGCCCCGACGTGTCTCGCTTCGAACCCGACGGTCCCGTCTACTCTCGACCCAATCACCGCGAAAGAGATTGATCAGGCTATCACGGATCGGTTCGGGGTCGCTTACACCATCAGCGCTTCGCCCATTGTGGAAAATACCGTCCCGGTGGGAACCGACGACGGCAAAAGCTGGAACGATGTCACACCGAAAGAACTCACCGCGTGGAGCAAGGTTTCCCAGGTTGAGGCCGGCCACTTCGAAGTTGAGACGGCTTACGCCTCTGTCGATCGTCATCGGATTGCGGATGACAAAACGCATATTTTCCGAACTCACGAGGGAGGAAGAACCTGGCGAAACGTGGTTGCGGGCATCCCGCAAGGTACGTACGTCAACTCTGTGAAGGATGATACCCAAACCGATTGTGCTGCACGGAGATGACCTAGCCATCGCCACCCACGGAAGAGGATTTGGGTGATGGACCAGATTGCCGCCTTACGAGAAATGGGTTCGAAAAGCACTGAGATTACCGCAGCCGATGCTTACCTGTTCAAGCCGGGAGAAAAATTCGCTGTCGGGAGTGCTCGTGTATCACTGGTTAAAGTTCGGTGTGAATGGACCCCTGAAGCTCCAGCTACTTGACGGAAGGGATCGCTTCGGGCGTGTGTGGCAAGCGACATAGAGGTCCCTAAGATCGATACGGAGACTCTGACTTCAGCCCATCTGTGAGAAGCCTGCTCAACCTCCGTCGATGACGCCTGGTACGCACCCAGGCGACTACACGGTTCGCTTGACTGCAGGTGTACGAAAGCTATTCTCAGCCCGTCAGAATCAAACCGGACCCGCGCCTGCAAACCAAAGGGACGGCTTTAGTAACCGGTGCGTATGCCAGTTGACGGGGCCGGATTCGACCACACGGGTTAGACCCGAGGGGTTATGGAGGCAGTGTACTGGCGTGCCTGCTGTAAGAGACTAGTCGTCTTCGGGAGAGCAGTACTATCCTTTCGCGGTACTTCGCTTCAAAAACCCGTGTTTCCGCGTCTTACATTCGGTTGTTGCCTTAACCCAGTTAAGTTACGCTGTATATCGAGGCTGGGCGTGTAAACTTCTCTGAAGAGAAGGCGTCGCATTCGGACGCACATTCCGCTGCCTTTCTAAATCGGAAATGTCAAAACGTCGCGGATTGCAAGGATGCTAGAAACAGCTTCGAGCGGCAGTTTATACCAAGGCGCGAAGAGTTCGGTCTTTAGCGCTGCCCGCCGCTTGGGTCTCTTCCAGCTTTCGAGGTACCTGCGCCGTAAAAGCAAGTCACTACTGATCCTCTGCTACCACGGGGTCAGCAAGACTGACGAACACCTTTGGAAGCCGTCGCTATACATGGATCCGGCGACCTTCAGGCGCCGGATGGCGACAATCCGCTCTTTCGGACTGGATGTGCTTCCGCTCGCCCAAGCACTTCGAGAGATCGATGCTGGTACCTTGAAACGCCCCGCAGTTGCGATTACGTTCGACGATGGGTGGCACGACTTCTATACTTCTGCGTGGTCCATCCTACGAGAATTTGATTTCCCCGCCACCGTTTATCAAACGACCTATTACACCTATTACAACCGTCCGGTGTTCGATACGACCTGCTCGTATCTCCTCTGGCGAGGTATGGGAAAGACTGTCACGGATCCGGGTCATCTCGGATTGCCGATAACCCTAAAGCTGGATTCCATGGCCGCGGTCGACGAAACAGCCAAGCGGCTACGGCACTATACTGCCGAGAGCTTGATAGGCGGCCAAGAAAAGGACCGTGCCCTCGCTGTTCTGGCCGAACAGCTCGGATTGAATTTCCGCGAGATTCTCCGCTCTCGTATTCTTCACCTGATGAACCCCGAGGAACTCGCCGAGGTTTCACGCGGCGGTATCAGCGTTGAATTGCACACTCACCGCCACAAACTTCCAGCGGACCGCGTGTTATTCCTGGAGGAAATCGCCAAGAACCGGGACTTAATTCGCGCGGCGACCGGAGTTAACCCGGAGCATTTCTGTTATCCCAACGGCGGGCACCGACGTGAACTCACGGCTTGGTTACGCGAAGCCGGAGTGAAGTCCGCGACGACCTGTGATCCCGGCCTGGTCGAAAAGGGAGCCGACGCCATGCTGCTGCCCCGTGTGACCGATTCGAACAATGTTTCGCAAGCACGATTCGAATCCTGGTTGGCTGGGGTCGGCGTGTTTGGATCGAATTTGCGCATGTACCAGTCAGACCTCTCTTTGAGCTCCGCCGTAGTATCCCAATGCGATTTGCGATCCGAGCAGGCCGACGTTTCCTCCGTGCTCTAACCAGAAACGTGCCGATCACTGATCGGCAAAACGCATATCGAGCAGATCCAATTCACGCTCTAAAGTGTGAAGGACGTCCAGGGGGATCTCTCTTTTTCGATACATCTCAATCGCGGTTGACCGCTCAACAGCCCTCAGTTCATTCGCCGCTGAATGGTAGAGCTCCTGGTACTCTCTCCGGTTCGGGTCTGTACTTTCGCCGTCTTGCGGCTGAGCAAAGGCAAGCCGGCGCTCATAGTACGTTCGGATCTCGTCGTACACCTCTCGAAAGGCCGGTGATTCGAGCTTCATTTCGTTCAGATGATCAAGAGCAGCTTTCGCTACTATTCGTCGCGCGCGGCGCTCTTCGGGATTCTTCGTCGAGGTTCGGGACAGACCTAAAGCCCGGATTAAAGGAGGCAGAGTCAAACCCTGGACAACCAGGGTGACAAAGATAATGCAAAAGGTCAGGAAGATAATGACGTTGCGCTGAGGGAAGGGCGATCCGGTTCTGATTGTCTGTGGCAGCGCGATCGCCGCCGCGAGTGCGATGACTCCACGCATACCGGTCCAGCCGATAACGAACGAACTGCCAAAGGTCGGAGGATCCTCGTGCTGATGCTGCATGTGTTTTCTTACCAAATGGGCTACGTACGCTCCCGGATACACCCACAGCAATCGAAGCAAAATGACCGCCGCGACAAACTCGGCGGCGTCGAGAATCAGCAGACGAGTGGGGATAAACCGGATCTCGCCGAGAATGAACGGCAGTTGCAGGCCGATCAGCAGAAAGACGAGACTGTTGAGCACGAACGTGAATGTGTTCCAAAAACTGCTTGACTCGATCCGGGAAACCGACGAGAAGAGAGACGAACTCTTCTGGCCAAGGTAGAGGCCCGCGGCAACGGCGGCGAGAACGCCTGAGCAATGAATTGCCTCGGCGGTGAGATAAGCGATATAGGGAATGACGAGCGTCATCGTCACTTCGATCGGCGAATCATCGAGCTTGCGCCCCAGCATATGAACCAACTTGCCGATCAGCAGTCCCGCAAGTAAGCCACCGGCGAGAAGATAAATCAGTTCCCAAGCGCCCTCCAGCAGGGTCGGAACCTTGCCGTCCACGATGAATGAGGTGGCCAGTTGAAGGGCGAGCAGGCCGCTTGCATCGTTGATTAAGCTTTCGCCTTCCAGGATGTCGATAATCTGGCGCGGTAAGCCAAGGCGTTTGCCGATGGACGTGGCGGCAATGGCGTCGGTCGGCGCGACCACGGCTCCTAGCACAAGCCCGAGACGCCAATCGAACTCCGGCAGAAGCATGTGCGCCATGAAGGCCACGCCGAGAACCGTAAACCCGACCAGGCCAAAAGCCAGAAGCGAAATGCTGGCCAGGTTGTAACGGAACTGGTGCCAAGAGGTGGCGAAGGCCCCGGAATACAGCAGAGGGGGAAGAACACCCACGAAGATCAAGTCCGGGTTCAAAGGGATGCGTGGCAAACCCGGAACCAGGCTGACCGCCAGGCCTGCGATCACCAGGACGATCGGATAGGGAAGTCGCAACCACTTGGCGACCGAGCCGAAGCAGATCACCAGGACGAGAAGAGCGAGAACGATGAGCTCGTATTTGTGGACAGCTGTCATAGCGTTTTCAAACCGGCGCCGAGCAAAGTGCCGTCAGCTTAGGAGAACACAGCTTCTACTTTCGCCTGGAGATTAGCTCGGGTCAAAGTTCCTGAAGGATGAGAGCTATCCTGAGTACGACGTTTCTGCGTAGGATATCTCTCATCCAAGCTCACCCGTCTTGAGCACTACCAGATTTCGATGAAGGGAAAGATTGAGAACGCACCGCAGGTTTGCCTTCGAATAAGTCATGTGGATAGTTCATCTAGCACTCCGGCGGCCCTACACGTTTGTCGTCTTTTCAGTCCTGGTCATGATCCTGGGCTGCATCACTGCGATTGTCACGCCGAAAGACATCTTTCCGTATATCGACATTCCTGTCGTCAGCATCGTCTGGACTTACAACGGGCTACCGCCGGACGAGATGGAGAAGCGAGTCGTCACGGTTTGCGAACGCGCGATGACGACGACGGTGAACGACATCGAGCACATCGAGTCGCAATCGTATTCAGGCGTCGCCATTATCAAGGTCTTTTTCCAGCCTAAAGCCAAGGTCGAGCTTGCCATCTCACAAGTAACCTCGATTGTGCAGACCATCCTGCGAGCCCTGCCGCCCGGTATCTTCCCGCCCGCCATCCTGAAGTACGATGCTTCGAGCGTTCCGGTTCTGCAGCTCGGGCTTTCTGGCGAAGGGCTAACGGAGCAGGACCTGTTCGATCTAGGCCTGAACTTCATTCGCACGCGGCTGGCAACGGTGCAGGGCGCATCCATCCCGCTTCCCTGGGGTGGTAAATCACGGCAGATCATGGTTGATCTTGACCCTGACGCTTTATTCGCAAAACATCTTTCGGGTCTTGATGTCTCGAATGCACTAAACGCACAGAGCCTTATTTTGCCGGCCGGTACAATGCGCGCGGGCGACACCGAATACCTCGTGAAGACGAATAGCAGCCCGCTCACTGTGTCGTCGATGAACAACCTCCCCATTCGGGCTGCCGATGGAGCGATTGTTTACATGAAGGACATCGGCCAGATTCGGAATGGATTTGCCGTTCAGACCAACGTCGTGCGCGAGAACGGCCGTCGTTCCGCGCTTTTGACCGTTCTGAAAAACGGTAAGGCGTCCACGCTCGATATCGTCAACGCCGTCAAGAAAGCGTTACCACGGGTGAAGGCAGATCTTCCGAAGGCGCTCGAGATCACGCCGCTGTTCGATCAATCGATCTTCGTGCGAACGTCGATAAGCGAGGTCATTCGCGAGGCAGTCATCGCCGCCTTTCTCACCGCGCTCATGATTCTTCTCTTCCTCGGGAGCTGGCGGAGCACGTTAATCGTGTGTATCTCCATTCCGCTCTCGATTCTGACTTCAATTTGTATTCTGGCGGCGCTCGGCGAAACGATCAATGTCATGACCCTCGGCGGATTGGCGCTGGCGGTCGGAATTCTCGTGGACGACGCAACCGTTGAAATCGAAAACACCCACCGCAACCTCGAGGATCCGCACAAGTCACTCGTTCACGCTATTCTCGATAGCGCCAGCCAGGTGGCGGCACCGGCGCTCGTCTCGACGTTATCGATTTGTATTGTCTTCCTGCCGGTTGTTCTGCTGACTGGGGCAGCGAAGTATCTGTTTACGCCGCTTGCGATGGCGGTCGTTTTCGCCATGCTGGCGTCCTACTTCCTGTCGAGAACGCTCGTGCCCACGATGATGCACTTCCTCTTACCCGCGGAAGTGGGTTTGTACCAGCACAAGGAGGGAGATCCGCCGCCGAAAGAAGCGAATACCGGGATCTGGAGAGTTCATCAGCGTTTCGAACACAGGTTCGAGCGAATGCGCGAACGATATAAGGGAGCGCTCGAGTGGAGTTTGCACCATCGCGCAATCGTGCTGGTGTTATTTGGAGTTTTCGTCGCCGGTTCGTCTCTCTTGACGCTCGCGATCGGTCGAGATTTCTTTCCCTATGTGGATTCCGGCCAGATGCGTCTGCATGTGATGCCTCCTCAGGGAACACGCATTGAGCAATCTGAAGTGATCTTCGGTCAGATTGAAGATGAGATCCGTCGCATCGTGCCCCGCAGTCGGGTCGATATGATTCTCGACAACATAGGCCTGCCAAACGGCGGGATCAATCTTGCCTATGGAAGCAGCGCGACGATCAGTAACTCCGATGGAGAGATACTCATCTCTCTGAAAGAAGGCAAGCGGGAGACGTTGGAGCTTACGCGTCTGCTCAGGAAGCGTCTGACTGAAAAGTTCCCCCAGGAGACCTTCTTTTTCACTCCCGCTAACATCACAAATCAAATTCTGAACTTTGGATTGCCAGCGCCGATCGACCTTCAGGTCGTCGGTAGAAATCCCACCGAAAACTTTCAGATCGCGCAGGATCTGCTGGCGAAAGTGAAAGCTATCCCTGGCGCGGTCGACGTTCACATCCACCAACAAAACTCCTATCCAACTTTGCGCGTGGATGTTGACCGGGAGCGCGCGGCACAAATCGGTTTGCAGCAGCGAGACGTTGCAAACAGCATGCTCATTTCACTCTCGGGCAGCGGTCAGACAGCGCCGAATCAGTGGCTGAACCCGCAGAATGGCGTCAATTATCAGGTTGTCGTTCAGACGCCGCAGTACCGGATGGACTCCTTAGACGCACTCAAGCGTACGCCAGTCACCTCCGTAGCCGGGAATAATAGTCAGCTGCTTGCGAATCTCGCGACAGTGAGACGCGACGTTTCGAGCATAATCGTCAACCACTACAACATTCAACCCACCTACGATATCTACGCGGATGCCGACCGTCGGGATCTGGGCGGAGTGGCGGATGCAATCCACCAGATCATTAAGAGCCAGAAAAACCTTCCAGGTGGAACCTTCATCGAGCTTCGGGGCGAAGTGACGACCATGGAAGAGTCGTTTACCCGGCTCTTGCTCGGGATCGCGTTCGCGGTCGTGATTGTTTATCTACTGATGGCGGTGAACTTTCAAAGCTGGCTCGATCCCTTCATCATCCTGACCGCCTTACCCGGCGCGTTCTCCGGTATTCTCTGGATGCTCTATCTTTCGCAGACTACGTTCAGTGTTCCCTCGCTGATGGGCTCGATCATGACGATTGGCGTGGCTACTGCGAACTCGATCCTGCTGGTCGTGTTTGCGAACGATGAACGAGCGCAAAACAAGGATCAGTGGGAGGCTGCCTTGTCGGCCGGCTACATCCGGTTACGGCCTGTGTGTATGACAGCACTCGCCATGATTATCGGGATGTTGCCCATGGCGCTCGCGTTCGGAGAGGGCGGGGAGCAAAATGCGCCGCTCGGTCGCGCCGTCATCGGCGGTCTGCTCCTTGCGACCGTCAGTACGCTTTTCATTGTGCCCATCATGTACTCGCTGCTGCGCACAAAAATGCCAGTGAACTATGACGAGAGAATAGACAAAGAATACAAAGGCGAAATCAATCCAGACGGGACGCAAGCGACTCCTAGTAGATAGAAACGTAGTGAATGGCAACACTGAATGAATTACCCCCCGGCCAGGCCGAGGACGAAAACGCGCCAGTGGACCACAACGATCACAATGGTACGGGTGACAGACCCGGACACTCGACGCGGCATTGGTTTGCGTTTTCGTTGCTGGTCATCGTCGCCGCCCTGGCGGTTATCTTCTTCGGCTGGCTTCCGAGACATAAACGCTCGGAGTCAATCGATGAAGAGGCCAACGAACGTGCCCAGGCGCTTCCTCGCGTTCGTGTGGAGCGGGTCAGGCGTGGTCCGCCGACCAGCGAATTAGCGATCCCGGGCACCACGTTGCCATACACCGAGGCGCATATCTACGCGAGAGCATCCGGTTACGTTGCGCGCCGCATGGTGGACATTGGCGATCACGTGCGGGCCGGGCAACTGCTGGCGGCAATTGACTCGCCCGACCTGGACAGGCAAGTGGCGCAAGCGGAGGCGGCTGTGCAGCAGAGCGAAGCGAGCTTGGGACAACTCCGAGCCCAGCTGCATCTGGCGCAGGTGACATGGGACCGTTGGAAGGTGCTCGTTGGCAAAGGTGTGTTCTCCAGGCAGGAAGGCGATCAACAGGAGGCAAATTACCGGGTCGCCGAAGCGAACGTGGCCGCCGGTGAGAATTCTGTTGCGTCGAACCGCGAGAACCTCAATCGCTTGAAAGTACTTCAGGAATACGAGCGCGTAACGGCACCGTTCAGCGGTTTCATCACGTCCCGCAATATCGATGTTGGGGCGCTCATCAATTCCAACGGCTCTGGCCTTGGGGCCGGTGCATCGACGCCTACCGCAGGTTTAAGCGCAGCCGGAGTGCAAGGGAACAATCAGGGTGTCTCTGGAAACGTG
>JBJMGJ010000447.1:0-2531 GCA_045807965.1 Bryobacteraceae bacterium
ATGCGATGGCCGGGCAGCAACGACGGCCTTGAGGAGAAAGTCCGGAACGGACGAAGCTGCCAAGGAATGGCGTATTCATGGGGTGAACTCGCCCGAAGAGTAGCGGGTTCTGCGGCCCGGGAACAAGCAGAATCGAACCTTGCGGTTCCAATATCGCGCGGCGGGCTTCGGCTGTTCCTCGCCTGTTCACGCCGCGCCACTGCTGACGTGAATCGAGGATCGAACGTCTTGAGGGAAGAGAGCCGGCCAGCGCGCGCAGCGCTGGCCGGCTGACACTTGCCTAACGAATTCTACTGCTTGTCGAAAACCTGCGTGGTGTCGACCGCTTTGCCGTCGGGCCCGGTCATTGTTTCCGTGACGGTGCGGCTCTTTCCGTCAGCTGCCAGCACCACTTTACCATGACCGACGCTCTTGCCGCCCTTCTTGAAGGTGTAGGTGAGCGTGTGCGCGTCCACTTTCGTGTAAGCGCGCATGTCGTGGCTGGCGATTCCTTTAACCGGATAGTCCGTGCCATCCGGCTTGCCCGTCCAGTCGGAGTGCAATGCCTTCCCGGCAGCGTCGACGCCATCGACAGTGACCTTTAACTCGTCACCGCTTTGCGCGTAGACAACGGTGTTGTTATGTCCCGCGCCCGCCGCGATTTTCGACTTCGCCTGGTTGAACTTCCACGTTCCCATAAACGCGTCGTCGGCCGCGAAGCTAACGCTAAGAGTCGCAGCCGAGACTAAGAGTGCGAGCAGAGTGGTTTTAGTTTTCACGATCTGGTTCAGCCTTTCGTTACTTCTTCTCGCCTACCGGTGTCCCGCCGCTGGCGATGCATTCCCATTTTCCGTTTCGTTGCATCCAGGTATCGACCCAGGCAAAGGAGCGGTTGAATTCTTTCCCATCCTTGTCTTTGCCAGTCTCGGTCGAAGTCCCGCAGACGGTGGCAAGGTCGCCTCCATAGACGTGCACCTTCATGCTGTCGTTCTTCGACGATGCATAGGTATCGGTGTCGCCTTTGATATGCTCGATCTGCGAGGACTTATCGCGGATCTCGCCCTTTGACCCTACGCCGGCATAATCGCTCGCCAGCATGCCTTCGACGGCGCTGGCGCCGTGATCCTTTTGTGTCTGGGAAGCCGCCCAGGAATCTTCCATCTGTTTGATCTTCGTCTCGACCGCGGAGTTATCCGCCGCGAGGGCGAACGGTGCAGCGCAAAGGCTGAGTGCAGTAATCGCCACGAGCGTGGCAGTGATTGATTTCATGATGCTAATTTCTTTCGAGGTTAGGTATTGAGCGGAAGCTTATCCAAAAACCCACGGCACCCTGTATGGACGAACGACATCGAGGCGGCGCCTCGACACGCGTGTAAGCGGGAAACCGTGTCGATCCAGCGGATCGATGTCAACCAATTCTGTGCGAACTACTTACTAACTATGCGGTGATCGAACCTGGCGACTACCGAGAAGAGCAGGCGGTTACTTCGCGATTCTGCGGTTTCAGGATTACCCGCTGAACGCAGCTAGCTAAGTCGCCTTTGTAGCGCGACGACGGCAAAGAGTTCGATGCGCGCCAGGGCGAACCACTAGCGATGCGTTAGCTCTCTTGTCAAGTCGCCTTGCGCACGGCAACGAAGGCACGCTGAGCCACCCACAACCCGCTTAGTCCGAGGCCGAGAAGCAAAACGCTCGTGCCGCCCTCCGGCGCGCCGACCGGAGCACCAGGACCAATTGGAATGACGCCCAGCAGATTATTATAGGTCACCGGGGTCGGCGCTACACCGTCAGTACCGAATGAGCCGGCCAGGGCGCCGGTAAGGGTGTAGGAGTTGCTGAACTGGAAGTTGGTCGCATTGGTGGAGATGATAAACACCACCGAGCTGACGCCTGCCACCAATCCGGTGAAGTCGAAGCCAACCATGCTGCCGCTTGCGCTGCGGTTGGCTGTTAAAGGAATGATGGTGCCATTTGAGAAGCCGACGCCACTGAGCGTGCCTCCATCGAGCCGATAGCCCACGCTTGTTGCGTAAGCGGCAAAGTTATTGTTGAACAGGCTCATGAAAACCGCACCTGCAGCGGCATTGCTGTTCGAGAGTTGGAAGTAGAAGTCGACGGTGCCGCTGCCCTCGCGGAAGACTGCTGTGCGGAAAACAGAATTACCTCCATCGAAGTTACTCACGCTCGTCGTGGCCAGCGGTCCAGTGCCCGGATTACTGCCACTTGCCACCTGCCCGGGGGCGACTGTCTGACCCGGACCAAGCGGCGTCGTGCCCGGAAGCGGGAAAGCATGGGAGGAGGAAAGCGGTAGCAGCAGCGCAGCGAGGGCAAGAAGCGCAGACGCGGCGGACAGACGGCCAGAAATAGAGGGAGTGTTCATTTTGGGGGGATGAAAAGGATGATGATTCCGTTGCCCCTCCGTGATCAAGCACGAAATCTCGGCCGGTTGGGTCTCGGAGAAGGGATAGATTTTGCTGCTTGACCTGCAGGGTTGCGGCCTCAAGCTGCGTGCGCATCGAAGCGCACTTTCGTTCGAAGGGCGCATAGGGATC
>JBJMGJ010000448.1:0-6111 GCA_045807965.1 Bryobacteraceae bacterium
AAGCGAACTCTTCGGCCATGTCAAAGGCGCGTTTACAGACGCAAAGATGGATCGCATTGGTCGCTTTGAGCTCGCAGACACGGGAACGCTATTCCTTGACGAGATCGCCAATGTACCTCTGAACCTGCAGGCGAAACTGCTGCGCGTTCTCGAGATAGGCGAAATGGAGCGTGTTGGCTCGTCCAGAACCAAGCGCGTGGACGTCCGCATCATTTCGGCGACGAACGCAATTCTTGATGACGAAGTCCGGAACGGGCGATTCCGGCAGGATCTGCTCTTCCGCCTAAACACAATCGAGATCCCGTTACCACCTTTGCGGGAGCGCCGCGAAGATATTCCTCCATTGGCGACTCACTTCCTCGGTGTTCATGCGCGCCGCTACCGAAAGCATGTCAACGGGTTCGATCGGAATGCCATGCAGGCTCTTCTCGATCACCCCTGGCAGGGAAACGTTCGGGAGATGAATCACGTTGTTGAGCGTGCCGTCCTGATGAGTCAGGACACTTCAATCAGGCCGAGCGATCTTGCGCTCCGAAGCGCTGTCGCATCGCATCCGAAACTGGAAGACATGAGCCTCGAAGAAGTGGAGGAGTTTCTGATCAGAAAGGCCCTTGCGCGGTTCGGAGGCAATGTCAGTCACGCTGCGGCCGCCTTGGGCCTGAGTCGAAGTGCTTTGTACCGCCGGTTGCAACGCTTCGGAATGGGATAGTGGCCTTAGGGCCAATGAACTCCAGGAGGCGGACATTCAAGCTTGGGCACGGCACTCGTGTCATGGTTGTCGCGCTTTCCGCCGGGTTGCCGGCATTAGTAACTTGCGCCGTTCTTCTTTCTCTTGGCCACTACACCCCGCGCGTTCAACTCACGGTCGATTCGCTTCTTGCTCTCACCTGCATCGGATTTGCGCTGAACGCAAGAAACCGCGTCGCGAGTCCGCTGCGAACGCTGGCAAGTCTTCTCGAAGCTATGCGAGAAGGAGATTACTCCATTCGCGCTCGCGTTGAGGACGTAACCGATCCCATGGGCGAAGTAATGCAACAAGTGAACGCCATGGCGGCTACGTTGCGAGATCAGCGTCTGGGTGCTCTCGAAGCAACCGCCTTGCTTCGAAAAGTCATGGAAGAGATTGACGTTGCCGCGTTCGCCTTCGATCCGCAACAGTCACTTCGGCTCGTGAATCGCGCCGGCGAGCGGCTGCTGGCAAAGCCCTCCGAAAGACTTCTGGCGCGAGATGCCGGATCGCTCGGGCTTGATGAGTATCTTAGGGGCGAGGAGGAACGAACCGTGCAACGACGGTTCCCGGGCGCGATCGGCCGCTGGCGGATACGGCGATCCCAGTTCCGGGAAGGTGGCGTTCCTCATCAGTTGCTCGTCGTTTCCGATTTGACAAGACCGCTTCGTGAACAGGAATTGCAAGCGTGGCAGCGTCTGGTGCGTGTGATCGGGCATGAACTGAACAACTCTCTTACACCGATCAAATCAATTACGCAAAGCCTGGAAGATCTCTTGAGGCAAGATCCGCTTCCGAGCGACTGGGCAGAAGACATGGCACGCGGCCTCAACGTGATCGGGAACCGATCGGAATCGCTGAACCGATTCATGAGCGCTTACGCCCAGCTTGCAAAGTTACCAGCGCCTCGCTTTGCAACCGTCGAACTCAGCTCATTGGTGCGACGCGCGGCCCGGCTTGAGAGGAGGATCTCCGTTCTGTACGACGAAGCTGCTCCTCTGGTCGTCCAGGGAGATGCCGATCAACTGGAGCAGGCGTTGATCAATCTTGTCCGAAACGGGGTGGATGCCGCGAAAGAAACGGGAGGCGGAGTTACAGTATCTTGGACGGCCAGCGGGGGAAACGCGGAGATCGTGATTCAGGACGAAGGTCACGGAATTTCGAATTCCTCGAATCTGTTCGTACCGTTTTTTACAACCAAGCGCGGAGGTTCCGGGATTGGGCTTGTTCTGAGCCGGCAAATCGCCGAAGCTCATAACGGGTCATTGACACTGAAGAACAGAAGCGACAATTCGGGTTGCGAAGCCCGCCTTACTCTGCCAGTGAAGCAGCCTTAAACGGCCAAGTTAAGCAAGCATCGCCGGCGTGCTTGCGCTTTCCTGAGAGTGATCGGCGTGATATGAACTGCGCACCAACGGCCCGGCTTCCACGTGCGCAAAACCCATCGCAAGCCCCGCTCGCTTGTAGTCGTCGAATTCGCTTTGCGGAACATATCGCATAATCGGCAGATGTTTCGCTGACGGCCTGAGGTACTGGCCCAAGGTCAGGATGTCAACGTGGTGCTCACGCAGGCTGCGCATCACCTCGAGCACTTCATTTTGCGTTTCACCCAAGCCAAGCATGAGACCGGACTTGGTCGGTATATGCGGCCGGACCTGTTTCGCATATCGGAGGACGTCGAGCGAACGCTCAAATCGCGCACCAAGCCGAACCTGACGGTAGAGCCGCGGCACGGTTTCGGTGTTGTGATTGAGAACGTCGGGATGAGCGTTCATGACGATGTCCACCGCGGGTCGCGATCCCTGAAAATCAGGGATCAGCACTTCGACCTTGCAGGCTGGAATGCGCCGCCTGATCGCCTCGATTGTGAGTGCGAACAGTTCGGCACCGCCATCTTTTCTGTCGTCCCGATTCACGCTGGTGATGACGGCGTAACGCAAGCCAAGAGCTGAGCAGGCTTCCGCGACCCGGGCGGGCTCGTCATATTCGATAGGAAGCGGCGCCCCTTTGCTCACAGCACAGAAGCCGCAGCGACGAGTGCATACGTTGCCCAAGATCATGAACGTCGCTGTACGCCGATTCCAGCACTCGCCGACATTGGGACAGGCGGCGCTCTCGCATACCGTGTGAAGCCGAAGCCTGGTGACCAGATCCTTCAACTCGCGGTAGTTCTCGCCAACGGGTGCAGGAGCGCGAAGCCACTTGGGCCTTTCCTGCGCTGACGAGATCGAAACAAGCATCCAACGGTATTGTATCGTCCGTTTGAATGACCCTTCGCTCTCGTACCTCGGTTTTGCTTGATTATCTGCATTAAGCAGAATGTATTAGTCCAACACGAACTAGTATTTTTGTTTTTTTCTCTTCGTGAAACCCGCGCCTGTTCAGCTGTATCAAAGCGTGTATAGAGCCGGAATTAATGAGGAATTCCGCTCAGTAATTAAGGCATCTTCGAATCTTACTCATTAGTCGAAGATTGCTCTTGGAGTCTTTCTAAATGAAGAAATCAATTTTATTAGGATTAGTGTGCCTGGGCATAACGGGCCTGTCCCTACAAGCTCAGGAAGGCGGGCAAAACGAGTTCGGCGTATCCGCGCTCGGTTCTTTTCAACGCGGTTCGAGCGGCAACGGCATCAACCAGTCGGCGAACTCGATACCAGGCGTGTTGTTCAGTTATCGCTACTTCTTCAACGCCCATCATGGCCTTGAGATGGATTACGGGTATCGCAGATACAACCAGCAGTTCGGTGCTTTCGGTTCGGCTGCTCCGTTCACGGGTAGATACGTCGTTCCCGCCGATACGCACGAAGGAACAATGTCTTACGTGTTCCGCTTTGCGTCCGGTCATAGACTGAAGCCGTTCGTGAATGCCGGAATCGGCGCTTTAGTCTTTGCTCCTACGCAATTGGCCGGGAACTCCATTGTCGGCACCAGTACTCTTGCGACGGCGGACTTTGTATACGGGGGCGGGGCGGATATGGCCCTGAGTTCACGGCTGAATCTGCGCGTCGGCTATCGGGGACACTTCTTCGAGGCGCCAGATCTCGGCCTTGCGACGCTGTACACCGGTTCCCGGACACACATGGCAGAACCCTTCATGGGCCTGTCCTTCCGGTTCTAATTACAGGCGCCGGTGAGATGCTCACTTTCCGGGGACTGGCTCAAATCCAGTTCCCGGGAGGGATCACTTCGATCCAAGGACCATCCTCTTTATCTCCATGCAAAAAGATTCGCCGCACGCTCTTCGAGAGCGTGGGGTAGTGGCTTGGAATGGCGACTTCGATGCCCTCGTGAAAAGAGAGCTTGCCCCTATCGACTCGTTGCTGAGAGATTAATTCATAAAGCTCTGAGCGAAGTTGTCCGGCATCCACATCGGTAGACCCGGACTCATAATCAGGCTCTACCGCGACCCTCGCCACGGGAGAGTCGCCTCTCTCGACGTTGCCAAAGACTTCCTGGAGAAACACTTCGAGATCTGGATTCATTTAGTCTTTACATTTCACGCCGGTTCTCGAGAGAACGCGACATGGTGACTTCGTCAGCAAATTCGAGATCGCTGCCAACCGGTATACCCATGGCAATTCGGGTTATTCGCGGTCCTAGCGGCTTCAGGAGCTTGGAGAGATAAACAGCCGTTGCCTCGCCTTCCACGGTCGGGTTGGTTGCAACGATGATCTCTGAAATCTCCTCCCGGTGAACGCGATCGATCAGACCCTTGATGCGCAGTTGCTCGGGACCGATGCCGCGCAAGGGTGACAGAGCCCCATGCAGGACGTAGTAAACACCGCGGAAGGTATGCGTGGTTTCTATAGGCAGGATATTATGCGGCTCTTCGACCACACATAGCTGGGCGTGATCGCGATGGGGGTCGCGGCAGTACAGGCAGATCTCGCCATCGCTGATGTTATTGCACTGCTGGCAAATGCCGAGCTTGTCCTTGATGTCGAGGATGGCTTGCGCGAGGCTCTCGGCGTCCTCACGCGGAGCACGCAGAAGATGGAATACAATTCGCTGGGCTGATTTTTGGCCGATACCGGGCAATCGCTTGCATTCCTGGATCAGACGAGCGAGAGGCGCTGCGAATTCAGCCATGTAAGGGTTTAGAACAAGCCCGGGGGCAGTCCCATCCCGCCGAGCATGCCACCCATCTTCGATTGGGATTCTTCCTCGACCTTCTTAACAGCCTCATTGAACGCGGCCATAACCATATCCTGGAGCATCTCCACGTCACCGGCCACTTCAGGATCGATCTTCACCCCAAGCACATTTTTCTGGCCATCCATCTTGACGCTGACCATGCCTCCGCCCGAAGACGCTTCGACGCGTATGGCGGCGATCTGCTCGGCAAGCTTCTGCTGCATCTGCTGCGCTTGCTTCATCATGGCTTGCATGTTGTTGGCGGGCATTTTCATCGTTGAGCTCTCGTTCCTTCCTATCTACTCATTCAAATTTCGCACGGTACGAACTTGCGCGTCAGGAAACAGCTCTTGAAATCGTTTTACGCCGGGATGTTCCAACGCACGCTCACGAAGCGCGGACTCGTTATCGTTTCCGTTGCTGGGCTTTGTCACGACGCCGGAGGTTGCGGCGGCTTCTCCCGCCTCCAGGCGCACCTTCACTGGCCTTCCCGCAACCTGGGCCGCAACGGTCTGGACTTTCGGATCTCGAAGGGAGAACAATGAGCCTTTCGGTCCCTTCAGGACTAAGTCACCGCCTTTCAATTCGATGTCGCATTGCATGAGAGCATCTGCGCTGAACTGTAAACCGGCGGCGCACAACGCGTCGTAGAAGTTCTGCTTCAGGCTAGCGTCTGAAACTGGTCCCGGATCGGGCAGCGGTGTAGGGCCTATGGAAGGAGAAACGGCCGGGGGCGCGGCGACCGGAGACTCCGGCACCTCCGGTTTGGGCGAAGGAGCAATGTTCAGCGGCTTTGGCGCCGTCCGGATCGCAACCGAGGGCGCGGCGGCACTGGCCTGGGTCCGCTCGCGATTCGGTGCGGGTAGAACCGTCCTGGCGGAGGCGGGTGCGGCGGGTTCGGGCGCTCCCAAATCGGCAATGGCTTCTTCGATCGACCTCAATTTGCCGGCGTGTACGAGTTTCACTAAGCCGAGTTCGAGATGCAGCCGCGGCTGAAGCGAAGTTTGCAGGTCCTTGTAGACGCCGAGAGTCAAACTTAAGAACCGTGTCAGGTCTTCTTCGCTGAACGCCTTTGCGGTTTCGCGCAGTTGCGCTTGTTCCGTTTCAGAGGCCGCAATCAGTGTCGTCGTTTGCCCCGCGATCTTAGCGACGAGCAGATTGCGCCAGTATCGGGAAAGCTCCCGGCAGAAATGCTGCAGGCTCTGTCCGTGACGTTCGAGATCGGAAACAATTTCGAGCATCCGAGAACC
>JBJMGJ010000449.1:0-14208 GCA_045807965.1 Bryobacteraceae bacterium
CATTTAAAGACCCCTCCGGGAACACGTTGTCCGCGAGAGGCGCGCTCACGGCGGCTCTCAATGCGGACAATCCGGCAACATAAAGCAGCCTGGCTGTCTTAACCGTGTTCTGCCCGATCGCTATCTCGGCTTCAGCCCTTGTCAACTCCAGCTTGGCTGCTTCTCCGACAGTGACTTGTACTCCGGTACGGCGTCTCAGATCCTCGAGGATGTGCAGATTCTCCTCGGCGTGAGAGATCTCCTCACGTCTGCGAAGCACATCGTAGAAGGCACGCTTTACGTCGGCGCGTACGGCTAACAGGACGGCGGAGACCCCGATTTCACTGCTCATTCGCCCTAAATCGGCCACGCGAATCCGAGTGCGCCGAACATTCGGCAGCTCTATACTTTGCGTGACCCCGTACTGTTGGAGCAGTCCGGGCACGCCCGGGTTCGCGACGAGCCGGGCGGTCTGTCGCCCCTGAAATGTGTAAATGCGCGGATTCAAGTAGGCCGAGGCCGTTTGAATAGCGGCACGAGCGCCTTGGACCTGGGAGGAAGCGCCCTGAAGAATGGGGCTGTACTTCTCTGCCAGCTCCAGAGCTTCCTCGATCGTCAGCTTAGGCCCGCCGTCTGGAACCGGCTGGTCCGGGGCCGACACTTGGGCTGCTGACTTGTTCGAGTTATCGAGTTTTGTACTGATTTGTGAGGCATCTCCTGGCGCGAGAAGTAGCGCGAACAGAGACGCAAGGCAAAGCGTCACGCGTGTCATATGGGCAATCCTCAGGCCATTGCTAAGCTGTTGATTTAGTATCATTTCTGCCGCCCAACTGTCCCATATCAGGCAAACTGGTGCCTGCAAGCAGTCCTATATGGGACAGTCTTCACCTGTTTCCATAGACTTAGCCCGGGAAATATAATTGCGTATGAGCAGGCAGGGGGAAACGGGTGCTGCTCGAGAGCGTAGATGGTCTCCGGGGAGAGCTAAATCAGCTTCCGGGGTTTAGGGAAATCGTGGGTCGGTCGCCCGCCCTTGTTCGGGTGCTCGACATTTCGGCCCGCGTCGCGAACCGGCCAACGCCGATTTTGATCGTTGGGGAAACGGGAACGGGGAAGGATCTTTTGGCCCGTGCGATCCACGAGAACAGCGGGACGCGAGACGGTGCGTTCACAAAGATCAACTGCGGACTGCTGGGTGCTGATTCAATCAGCCTGACGCTTTCATCGCTCCAGGCGATGGCGCCGGGCACTTTATACCTGGACGATGTTGCCTCTTTACCGCCACATTGCCAGCTTGAGCTGATGCAGTTGTTCCAGGAGGGCGAGGCGAGCCGGACGGGAGATCCGGATCGAGCGAGTGCGAGAGTCATCGCCTCCACATCATCAACCGGAAATCTGGCCCAGAACGCAAAGCTTCGGCCCGATCTCTATTACCGTCTCTCGGTCGTGCCGATTCACCTCCCTCCCTTGCGCGAGAGGAAAGAAGACCTGCCGGAACTGGTGCGGTTTTTCGTCGATCGAATCGCGACGCGGCACAAGGTTAGTCCAACGCCCGTTTCTCCGGCGCTTCACGAGCGCTTAGCGCATTACGGATGGCCCGGCAACATTCGCGAACTTGAAAATGCGGTTGAACGGATGCTGCTTCTGGCCGCGGGTTTTGTTTTCTCGGAGGACAGCGTTCCAACTAGTGGCGACGAGGGAGGACCTTCCATGCAATCGCTTTCACACGGACTACCGGAGAACGGGGTCAGTCTGGCTCAGGTTGAACGAGAGCTCCTGGTCGCGGCTCTTCGAAAGTTCGCAGGAAATCAGACCAAAGCCGCGCGTTATCTGAACATCAGCAGACGGACGCTGATCTATCGTATGGGCAAACACAACCTGCGTCGTACCGATCGCGTTGCGTCGCTTTAGCTCTGGGGCAGCTTACTTGTATCCCAGCCGCCTCCGAGCGCTTTGACCAGAAGAACGCTGGCGTCCATTCGTCGTCTCATCAGATCGACTTCGGTCCGCTGATTGGTAAGAGCGATAGTTTGCGCGGTAATTACCTCTAAGTACGTCACGATGCCACCCTTGTAACGGTTCACCGCTAATTCAACAGAATTCTCCGCCGAGGTTGTCGCGTCGTGCTGCTTCGCCGCTTCCTGTTCGAGAATTCTCAGAGCGGCGAGGTTATCTTCCACTTCGCGGAACGCAGTAAGCGCCGACTCACGATAACGGTTGACATACTCGTCGTATGCGGCTTCGGTGAGTTCCACCTGCGCTCGCCGCCTGCCGAAATCGAGCACGGTCTGGCTCAACTCCGGCCCCACTGCCCAGAGACGGCTTGGCCAAGTAAACCAGTTCACGATGCTGCCGCTTTGCAGCCCACCCGTTGCCGTAATGACGAGGCGCGGGTAGAAGGCGGCTTTCGCTATTCCGATCTGCTCGTTCGCCGCCGCAAGTTGTCGTTCTGCAATGGCGATATCCGGGCGGCGCTCTAATAATTGGGACGGCAACCCGGTTGGAATCACGGGCGGCACACGCTTCAAGGGCGCTAGCGGAAGCTGGTAGTCTTCTGGATTTTTTCCAACAAGTACGGCAATTGCGTGGTTATACTGCGCACGCGCCTGATCGACGTCGATTCGTTGCGCTTCCGTTTGATGGAGCTGCGTTTCCGCTTGCGCCACTTCAGCCCGGGAAGCAAGTCCGCCATTGAACCGGTTTTGCGTTAATTCGAGAGCCCGCCGAAACGCAACGATATTGTTGTCGAGGAGTTCTCTTTGTGCATCCAGGCTGCGCGCTTCGAAGTAGTAGATCGCCAACTCGCTCTGGAGCGCAAGCTTAACGTTTTCGAGATCGGCAGCTGATGCCTGATACTGCTCTCGCGCCGCAGCAATCGACCTTCGGATACGCCCCCAAAGATCAGCCTCGTAAGACAAATCAAACGGGAGTGAGAAGTTCGCAAACGTCGCTCCGCGCGCCGTAAGAGCGCCAGTCGGGCTGTTTGCCGAAAGGTGGTTCGATGAAATAGCGGGATCAACGCTCAGGGTCGGAAACAGGCCAGTGCGCTGAATCCGAACGGATGCCCGCGCCTGACGAAAACTCGCTTCCGCTGCGCGAACTGTTGGATTCGCCGCGGCAACTTGCACTTCCAGGGCTGACAAATCGGGCTCGTTGAAGATTTCCCACCAATTGCCGCGAATTGAGCCGTCACTCGGCTGGGCGGCTTTCCATTCTGCGGATTCCTGGAAACTGACCGGCGGCTGTTCGCCATAAGCGGGCGCCGCCGGAACGTTGGGTCTGGTGTACTTCGGTCCCACGGTACAACTCGTGAACAGAACGCTAATCACGAGCGTTGAAAGACCGAGCTTCCGGTTCATGAACTTCGCTTCTCCTTACCTATTCAGCAGCCGATTTCGGCTGCTCCTGCACTTGCACTTGCACTTGCTCGCCCGCTCGAAGAGAGTCGTTGGGATTCACGATCACGGCATCGTTCGGACTAATCCCGTGTACGATTTCAACCGTGTCACCGAAATCGTGTCCCAATATGACTGGAACTAAAGCTGTTTTGTTGTCTCGAACTAACGCGACCTGAAGCCCTTGCGAGCGGAAGATCAGAGCATTCGCCGGGATGGTAACGTTGTGTCCCGGCGTCGGCAGTTTCAAGTGAACCGAAACGTAAGAACCGGGCAGCAGTTGTCCCGTTGGATTCTTGACATCAACTTCCACCAGCAGGGTACGTGAGGTCACATCAATTGCATTTGAGTTTCGGACAACCGTTCCGCTGAATTTGTTCCCGGGATATTCCGCCAGAGTGACATAGGCCTGAACGCCTTGCTTAGTTGCGCGGGAGTAAGCCTCCGGAACATTCACATAAACACGTAAGGTCGTGTTTGAGGCGAGGTGAAACAGCTCCTTTCCGGGGGTGTTCGCCCCGGCATTGATCAGCGCTCCGACGTCGATATTACGGGCCGTCACAACTCCGTCAAACGGGGCATACACTCTTTCGTATCCGACCGTCTCCTCAAGTCGCGCCACATTCGCTCTCGAAGACTCGACTGTTGCCTTGCGTGCCGCCGCATTCTGCACGGCGTTATCCACGTCTTGCTTAGCAACCGAGTCCTGCTTCAAGAGCCCGCTATATCGTTCGGCTGTTATTTCCGCCAATTTCAAGTTGGCTTCGTCCGTGGTCAATTGCGCGCGTGCTTGCTGTAGCTGCTGATCGAGCTCCGGCGCTTCAATCTCGGCGAGGAGTTGTCCCTTCTTTACCCGCGCTCCGATATCCACGTGCCAGGCTTTGAGATAGCCACTTGCCCGTGCCCAGATCGGCGTATCCACGAACGCTTGCATGTTACCGGGAAGGACAACTTCATCGGCTTCAGCACCGGTCCCGGGATGAATGACTGTCACAGTCGGGATCGCCGTGGCCATCGCATCCTTCTCCAGACCTGATTTGGCTTCGGCTCGAGAGTTGATGCCGGTCACAACGAAGTATCCAATGACCGCGGCAAGGATAACCAATACGAGAAGCAAGCCTCGCAGCTTCGCCCCTTTCCGTTCCGGACCGCCGGGAGGCGCCGGTCTCGGTTCCTCAAACCCCTCCGTTACTACTTTCGGTTCCATTGTTGTGCTCATTTTGATCGTGAGTTTCTTCTAACGTCTACTGAATGTCTGTTCGCTCTCGGCTTGGGCCCCAGCTCTGCGCTTCTTCTTGCCGGAGTGGAGCAAGCTGAAGACCGCTGGAACAAATAGGAGAGTCGCTGCCGTTGCGCATAGCAATCCACCAATGACCGCGCGCCCGAGGGGAGCATTCTGCTCACCGCCTTCGCCTAGTCCAATGGCCATGGGTATCATTCCGATCATCATGGCGAGAGCAGTCATAATGACCGGGCGGAATCGCGTTGAACCGGCTTCAAGCGCTGCTTCGAGCGCATTGCCGTGAAATCCGAGCCGGTCCTTGGCAAAGCTGACCACCAGGATCGAATTCGCGGTGGCCACGCCCATGCACATGATGGCGCCGGTCAGTGCCGGGACGCTGATCGTCGTGTGAGTCATGAACAGGATCAATACGATTCCTGCGAGTGCCGCGGGTAAAGCGGTGATGATGATGAAGGGATCCAGCCATGACTGGAAATTCACGACGATCAGCAGGTACACAAGAACGATGGCGCCGAGCAACCCGGCAAGAAGGCCGACAAACGAGCTGTGCATGGTCTCTACCTGGCCACGCATTTCTATCTGCGATCCTCGCGGGAGGAATTTCTCGTTGTCCTTGATTACCTTGTCCATCGCGGTACTGACAGAGCCGAGGTCAGTTCCCTGGACGGAGCCAAAGATATCAATCGTTCGGCGGATGTTGTAGTGCGTCGCCACGGCGAGCTCGGTGGTCCGGGAGATATCGGCGATGTCGCTCAAGATTTCCGGTTGTTTCAGACCCGGCCCGCTCACCGGAATATTACGGAGATCCTGGAGCGATTGAATCGCGTATTGAGGAGTCTGCGTCACCAGGTTGTAGCTGACACCGTTCGTCGGATTCAGCCAGAACGTGGGTTGCGTCTGGAAGCTGCCGCTGAGCGACGTTAGGAAGTTTCGCGCCAGGTCACCCTGCGTGAGGCCGCTCCCGGCCGCCTTCGTTCGGTCCACCTGCAAATGAAGCTTGGGTTGGTCGAAAACCTGATGAATGTGGAGATCCACGGCTCCGGGTATCCGCTGCAGCTGTGGAAGGATACGGCTGGCAAAGTCCCGGCTTTCACGAACGTTGTTGCCGACGATCTGGAGATCAATGGGAGCCGGCAAGCCAAAATTGAGAATCTGTGTGACGATATCGGCGGGCAACATATAGAAGGTTGCCTCGGGGAATTCCCTTGGAAGCGACACTCGTAACTGGCGGACGTAATCAGCGGTCGGACGATGCTTCTCGGCCAGAGACACGAGGATGTCACCATCAGCCGACCCGATTTGCCCGGAGTTGCTGTAGGACAAGTTCAATTGGCTGTACGGCAGCCCGATGTTGTCGAGGACTGAAGAGAGCTCCGCTTTCGGAATCTGCCGGCGTATGGACTGATCGACTCGGTCGAACAGGCCGGCAATTTCCTCAATTCTCGTTCCTGTTTTGCCTCGAACGTGAAGCCGGAACTGGCCCGTATCGGTGGCAGGAAAGAAGTCCTGACCAAGGAACGGAATCAGAAGGAACGGAGCGCAGCAAACAAGAAGAAAAACCGGCACAAAAATGGCTCGTCTGAACACAAGCGTGGTCAGGATGGCCTGGTACTCGCTTCGTACGCGCTCAAATCCGCGCTCGAACGAGCGTTGGAACAGGACAAGCGGATTGCGAGTCCTGGTGAAGTGCTCCTTCGCTCGCAAAAGATACATTGCAAGCGTCGGCACCAGAGTCCGCGACAACACGTAAGAGGCAAGCATTGCGAACACAACCGCCTCGGCCAGCGGGACAAACAAGTAGCGTGCGACTCCCGAGAGAAAGAACATCGGGAGGAACACGATACAGATACACAACGTAGAAACAAGAGCCGGAACAGAAATCTGGGCCGCGCCTTCCAAAATCGCCTGGTGAAGCGTATAGCCCTCTTCGAGGAAACGCTCAATGTTTTCTATCGTCACGGTGGCATCGTCCACCAGAATTCCGACCGCGAGTGCCAGGCCGCCGAGCGTCATGATGTTGATGGTTTCGCCAAGCGCGCTAAGGGTCAGGACGGACGTTAGGATCGACAGCGGAATAGAGATGGCGATGATCAGAGTGCTGCGCCAGCTCCCAAGGAAGATCAGAATCATGATGCCGGTCAGACAAGCAGCGAGAATCGCTTCCCGGACCACGCCTGTGATCGCGGCCCGCACGAAGATGGACTGATCCGCAAGAGGCTGAATTTTCAAGGCGGGCGGCAATGTTGAAGCAACCCGCGGCAATATGTTCTTGATTCCCTGAACAACGTCCAGCGTGGAAGCACTTCCGGCCTTGAGAACACTGACGAGAACGCCCCGCTGGCCGTCACGACGAATGATATTGGTCTGAGGGGTGAAGCCATGTCTGACGTTCGCGATATCCCGCACGTAGATCGTCGAATCGTTAACCACCTTGACGGGGAATTGGCTAATCTCCTCGACCGTTTTCGGGCTGTAGTTCATGTCAACGTCGTATTCGAACTGTCCGATCTTCGCTGTGCCCGAGGGCAGAATCAGGTTCTGGTTTGCGACGGCTGTCACAACCTCATACGGCGAAAGACCCTTCGCCTGAAGCTGGGCGGGATTGAGATCGATCATGACCTGCCGCTGTTTTCCCCCGTACGGATACGGCACCACGGCGCCAGGAACAGTGACAAGCTGCGTACGCAGGAAGTTCATCGCAATGTCATTCAAATCCTGCTCTTGCAGTCCTTTGCCGGACAACGCGAGCTGCAGAATTGGCACGCTCGAGGCGTTGTAGCTCAAAATGATCGGCGGATTGATGCCGGCGGGCATCTGTTTCAGAATGGTCTGCGATACCGCCGTCACCTGGGCCACACCCGTGGTGGGACTGGCATAGGGCTGAAGAAAGACCTTTACCACGGCCGTCCCGTTCAGGGTTGTTGACTCAATGTGTTCGATGTCGTTAACGGTTGTTGTAAGTACTTTCTCGTAAACCGTCGTAATACGGCCCTCGAACTCCTCGGGATTCAGACCGGTATAGGTCCAAATCGCGGAGATAACGGGAATGTTGATGTTGGGAAAGATGTCAGTCGGCGTTCGCATAATGACGATCGGACTGACGAGCAGAATCAGAAGCGCGAGAACAATGAAGGTATACGGCCGCGAAAGCGCAACCTTGACAATCCACATTCAACAACAAAGATTATTTCGGGTACTCCAAAGTTTCGTAAATCGGCAACTTTCGTCAAATTATTGCGTCTGCAACATAGGTCGCTTTCTCCGTACAGAGAAGGTGAAGGGGATGAATGGAAGTTTTAGCTGCATCTGCGAACGAAACTAATACCAATCGGGGACGAGGCCGCCCACGGTCAGAGGTGACGCGCCAGAGAATCCTTGATGCCGCTCTCGAAACGCTGCAAGAGTCGGGATTTACCTCTTCGACCACGGATTCCATCGCTGAACGGGCCGGCGCCAGCAAAGCGACCATCTATCGCTGGTGGCCAACGAAGGCGTCCCTGCTGGCGGAAGCGCTTCGGGAATCTGTTGCCGAAGAGGTTCCATTTCCCGAAACCGGAGATCTCGCCACTGATATCGAACTCCAGCTTCACAATTTTATTGGCCTCCTGAACGGGCGCCTCGGCAAAGCCTTCAAAGCTTTCGTTGGAGCCGCACAAAGCGATCCCGAGGTAGCAGCCGCATTCCTGGAAGAATGGGTGAAGCCAAGAAGGAAAGAAGCAAAGACGGTGCTGGAACAGTACCAGGTAAACGGACAAATTGCTGCCGAGGTCGACCTCGATCTGGTACTTGATTTACTTTACGGGCCGCTCTACTTTCGGCTTCTGTCCGGCTATGGGGCCCTCACGTCCGAGTACGCCCGTCGAGTTACTGGATTTGCGCTGAATGGTTTGGCGTCGCAAAGAGCATGCTCAATCGGCTAGTCGGGCTGTTCGGGCGCGTATGGTAGGTTTAGAATCCGGACAATAGCTTGCCAGATCATCGGAACGTGCTAGTTGTTGAGGACAACCCTGGCGATGTGCGCCTAATCCGAGAAGCCCTTCGAGGATTGGAACCTCCCATTAATATCTCTGTCGCCGCGGATGGCGAGCAGGCGCTCTGGTTTTTGCGCAACGCAACTCCTTACGAGGACGCCCCCCGACCCGGCCTGATCTTCCTTGATTTCAATCTGCCCAAGGCTGATTCTCGTTCAGTTTTACGATCGATCAAAGAAGACGAGCACCTCAGGCTGATTCCGATTGCCGTGCTCACATCGTCAGATTCGGAGCGGGATGTGAGAGACGCCTATTTGCTTCGCGCGAACTGCTACCTGAGGAAGCCTGTGGAGCTCGACGCCTTTCTTCACACCATTCGAACCGCGGCTGAATTCTGGTTGACGGTGGCCTATTTCCCTCGTTAAGCGGGGGACGCGGTCGGTGCCATATTTCTGTTATGATTCAGGCGCATGAGCGCTTATTCGATAGGCGTCGACCTCGGCGGCACCAATCTGCGCGTAGCAGCAATGGATCCCGCCGGGCTGATCCTGGAACGGATCTCGGTACCCGCTACGTATGCGGGCGGTCCAGAAAAAGTAGTCGAGGAAATCGCAAATCTCATTGATAGTGTCCGCAACTCGCTTCCAAATCAGACGCTTTGCGGCGTGGGAATCGGAATTCCCGGGTTTATTGATCGGGAGACCGGCGTCGTTGTTGGGTCAGCGAACTTGCCCGGGTTCCTGGGATTCCCGGTTCGGGATGCGTTCTACAAACATCTGGGAACGCGGGTCTTTCTGGAAAACGACGCAAATGCGGCCGCATTGGGTGAAATGTGGCTGGGAGCGGGCCGGGACGTAAAAGAGCTGATCCTGATCACCCTCGGAACAGGCATTGGAGGCGGGATCGTGGTCGGGGGCGAAGTACTAGCGGGCTCACATGGAATGGCCGGCGAGATCGGGCATATGACCGTGATCCCTGACGGAAACCCTTGCGGTTGCGGCAACTGTGGCTGCCTGGAGAAACATGCCTCCGCCACAGCAGTTGCTGCCATGGGCCGCATGATGCACATGGGCACCGACATCACAGCGTACGGGGTTTACAAACTCGCCACCGAGGGGAACCCATCTGCCATTCTGATTTTCGAATCCGTCGGAAAGGCGCTCGGAATCGCTCTCGCGAACATGATCAACCTTTTCAACTTCCCGCTCTATCTCTTGAGCGGCGGCCCTCTTCCGGCCTGGGACCTTTTCGCGCCCGCGATGTTCGCGGAGGTTCGCAAGCGGTCGTTGACTTACAATCGAGTCGGCGCGCGAATTGAGAAAGCACTGTTGGGCGCAGACGCCGGTCTTTTCGGCGCAGCGTATCTTCCTCTACAGCGCGGAATATATTCTGAAGCTGTCGCTTGCCTTTAAGATTTCATGCCTTCTGACATCCCGTTTCACTGGTTAGGTTTAGACGTTGGGACGTCCTCGTCCCGAGCACTTCTGGTCGATTCCGCCGGCCAAGTTAAGCATGCGTTCTCTGCTGCGCACGAGGACATGCATATGGCGAGGCCGCTCTGGGCAGAACAGGATCCTGATAATTGGTGGGCGGCTTCGAAAATTGCGATCCGGAATGTGCTTCAGGCGGCAGGCATTGATGGCAAGTCAATCGCCGGAGTCGGGTTGTCCGGCCAGATGCATGGCCTGGTGTTGCTGGACGCAAACCATAAGGTGATCAGGCCAGCCCTGATCTGGTGCGATCAGCGCAGCCAACGGCAGGTCGATTTCATCAACTCTAAGCTAGGGGAGCAGACCGTTTTGCGGGCGACCGCCAACCCCGTCCTGACCGGCTTCACTCTGCCGAAATTGCTATGGATCAGAGACCATGAACCGCAGCGCTTCGAGGCAGTACGCAAGTTCCTCCTCCCGAAGGACTATATTCGCTTTAAGTTGACCGGGGAGTTTGCGACAGACGTTTCAGACGCGAGCGGGACTTCCATGTTCGATGTGGTCCACCGGCGTTGGTCGGACGAGATCATGTCCGGTCTCGGGCTGGATCGTTCGATTCTTCCCGAGATGTACGAATCGAATGCAGTGACCGGCGAAGTGAGCGAACAGGCGGCGCGTGAGACCGGGTTATCGGCTGGAACAGTAGTTGTGGCCGGGGCCGGCGATCAGGCAGCCAGCGCCATCGGGAACGGTATCGTCACCGCCGATAAGATGTCCTGCACTGTTGGCACCTCCGGCGTGGTGTTTGCGTATTTAGAGAAGCCCGCATACGATCCCGAGGGGCGCGTACATACCTTCTGCCACGCAGTTCCGGATGCCTGGCACGTTATGGGCGTGACGCAAGGCGCAGGCTTAAGTCTGCAGTGGTTCCGCAACCGGTTTGCTCCGGGCACACCATACGATGAACTCACGGCCGAAGCGCAAACTTCGCCGACGGGCTCTCAGGGTCTGTTTTGGCTGCCCTATCTAATGGGTGAGCGCACTCCTCATCTCGACGCCGCAGCCCGGGGCGCCTGGGTTGGACTGACAGCAAGCCACGCCCGGCCCGACCTTGTGCGTTCCGTTCTCGAAGGAGTCTGTTTCAGCCTGAAAGACGGTCTCGAGATCATTCGAAGTCTCGGCGCTCGGCCTTCGTCGATTCGGCTGTCGGGTGGAGGCGGAAAGAGCGCATTCTGGCATCAGATGTTCGCAGACATTTTCGCGGCGCATGTCTCTACGCTCGAGACGCAAGAGGGTTCGGCTTACGGCGCAGCCCTGCTAGCGCTCCTCGGAACGGGCGAATACGGAAGCGCTCGCGAGCTGTGCGATCGTGCCATCAAAGAAAGCGTCGTAAAGGAGCCGGGCGCGCAGGCCGTTAAGCAGTACGAAGCGCATTACCAGGTTTTCCATTCCCTCTACCCTGCCCTGCGCTCAACCTATCAAGCCATCAGCGAATTGGATGAGTGAGAACTCGTTTTCCTTTTGCGATGTAGCGTTACCCGTTCCTCTCGATCAGGCATTTACTTACAGGCTTTCAAGCACTTTGCAGGCTCGCATCTCTGTGGGCATGCGCGTGGCCGTGCCGTTTGCCGGACGCAAATTGACCGGGGTTGTTGTGTCGCTCCACGACAATCCTCCTCCCGAACAATCGGTCAAGGATGTCATCCGCGTTCTTGATGACCAGCGGGTACTCGATGATCATTTGCTCCACCTCGGCCGATGGATCGCCGAGTACTACTGTTCTCCAATCGGCGAGGTGCTGAAGGGCATGCTCCCCCTCACCGGCGAAGTTCGGAAGCAGGTTCGTTATGCGCTGACGACGCTGGGCCGGGATGCGGTTCAACAACTCGCCCTGGATGAGACGCCCGCTACACAGGCATTGAAGTTGCTTCGGGAACGAGGACGCACTCCGGTCTATCTTGCGGCGAAGGTTCCCGGAATTCGCCAAAGTCTTCGCACTCTCCTCAAACGCGGTCTGATCGTGGAAGAGGACTACGAGGAGGAGAAAAGCCCGCTGCGAGCCGCGGCCCGGAGGCTCAGGGCTGAGTTCATCGCCAGACCGCCGGAAAACTTCAAGCTGAAGAAACGCGAGCGTGAGCTACTCGCTTTTTTGGAGCTACACCCCGGGCAGCATAACCTGGCGGAACTGGGCCGCCTCGTGAAAGGTGCGAGTGTCGCGGCCCGCTCTCTAGCAGGGCAGGAACTGATCAGGCTCGAGGCCGAATCGCCGGCTGAAGTGAGCGGTTTCGCGCGTGCCGCTCCGGTTCTGAACCAACACCAGTCGGAAGCGTTCGCCTCAATTGAGGCCGCGATTGCCGCCGCCTCATTCCGCACATTCCTGCTTCAAGGCGTTACCGGTTCGGGAAAGACAGAAGTGTATCTCCGGAGCATAGAGTCGGCGCTACAAGTGGGCAAGAGCGCTCTATTGCTCGTCCCGGAGATCGCACTGACTCCCGCCATGGCGGGTCAATTCTTTCATCGATTCGGGAAACAGGTCGCGATCCTCCATTCCGCAATCTCCGCCACCGAGCGTGCCGAGCAGTGGCGGCGAGTCCGTTCCGGCAAGGCGCGGGTTGTGGTGGGAACGCGTTCAGGCGTGTTTGCGCCGGTTCGGGACGTCGGATTGCTGATTGTGGACGAGGAGCACGACGGCAGTTACAAACAGGGGGAAGTACCTCGATACCACGGTCGTGACGTTGCAGTGGTCCGGGCCAAAGAACTTGGTGCCGTTGTCGTACTTGGGTCTGCGACTCCCAGCATTGAGAGCCGGCACAACGCGGACACGGGGCGATATACGCTGCTCCGATTACCGGAGCGCATTGCGCAACGGCCCATGCCGCGAGTCGAAATCGTCGATATGCGCGTTGAGTTCCTCGAAACAAAGCGCCAGGGCACATTCTCACGCCGGCTTCTCGAGGAAATTGATAAGAGAGTGGCGGCCAGGGAACAGACCATGCTGCTCTTAAACAAGCGTGGATTTTCAAGCTTCATGGTGTGTCGTGCGTGTGGAGAAAAACTGCACTGTGCCAATTGCTCTCTTGTCCTGACACACCATAAACGGGATCACCGGATGCTCTGTCACGTGTGCGGCTACGCGGAGAAGATTCCGGCGGAATGCCCAAACTGCGGGAGCGAGTACATTCAGTTCCTCGGGATCGGTTCGGAACGGGTGGAAGACGAGTTGCACCAGCATTTTCCGTCGGCGAAGATCGGTCGTCTGGATCGTGATGTGGTCGCGCGCAAGGGCGCGTTTGAAGACGTTTTACAGCAGTTCCGGGAAGGGCTGCTCGACATCCTAGTCGGGACCCAGATGATTGCGAAAGGGCACGACATTCCTAACGTCACGCTCGTTGGTGTCGTTCTGGCGGATATCGGGTTGAGCATACCGGATTTCCGAGCCGCGGAACGAACATTTCAACTCCTTACGCAGGCGGCGGGGCGTGCCGGCAGGGGCGAAACGCCGGGCCAAGTGATTGTCCAAACGCTGAGCCCCGAGCATTACGCCGTGCAGATGGCGGCGGAGCAGAACTACGACGCTTTCTGCACGAAAGAGACAGAGTTCCGGCGGTGGTTGCATTATCCGCCGTTCGCGGCTGTCGCCAACATCCTGGTTAGGGCATTGAAACAGCAAGATGCGCTCCGGATGGTGTCTCAGCTTGGCTTTGAATTAAGTCCCCCGCCGAAAGGCGTACGAGTGTTAGGTCCGGCTGAAGCGCCCGTCGTCCGGCTGAAGAACGAGTTCCGTTACCAGATCCTGTTGAAGGCGGCAAGCCGGAGCACGCTGCGAGAAACACTGGGTCAGATCAGGCGCTTTGCCGAGCGAGAACGCTGGAACAGTACGGCGCTCGTGATCGATGTGGACCCTATCAGCCTGATGTGAATTGAATGTTAATCTGGTCTTGGTACGGCGGCTGTAGCTCAGTCGGTAGTAGCGCCAGATTGTGATTCTGGAAGTCGTGGGTTCGAGCCCCACCAGCCGCCCCAGCAACGCCTTACTTCCACTGCACCTAACCCGAAGTCATCCTTCCACGAACCGAAGTTCATCAGAACATACGCGTATCATGCGAACGGGTGCGGACCCTCGAGCCGAATCCCGCCAAAGTCAGCCTGGTCCGGATTTAAGAGAACGTTGTCGAGCTGATCAAGAGGGC
>JBJMGJ010000450.1:0-5071 GCA_045807965.1 Bryobacteraceae bacterium
AAAGAAGAGTGTCGGCCTGCCTCACTACGATGAGGCCACCGAGCGCCAGCAAGCGGAGGGAATGTGCTGGCGCGACGCAGAAGAAGAGTACAACGACGGCGGCGCGTTCAAGCTGGTTTGCAGGGATTTGAGCGGCGTGATGGTCACGATCATCGCGGATAACTACTACGGATATTGCAAGAAGGAAGTCAAAACGCAAATAAGCTTTGCCGCGAATCTCTCCGGACTCTGCGAGGAAGAACATGCGGGAGGCGCCCTCGCCTTTCCCGCATATGTTCTTGGGCAGCAATTCTACGCGGGTCGAACCGTGCTAACCAAGCAAGTGAAATTCACTGAGGCTATGAACTGGCTTGCGCACCGCGTGGAACTCCAGCCCGAAGGCTACGCTACGGACCGCCGTTTTCCAGAGATCTTCTACGTTCCGGAAAACGCTGAATTCAGTGTTCGCGAAGGCTCTGTGAAATGGCAGGGTCAGGACGGACGCATACACCAACTGACTCTGCGGGCCTGCGTCACCTACGTGCTCCCTTGGGGCACCAAGATTCGCCTGGAGAAGCAAACAGGGGGTACGGCCTGGCGTCTTGTTGCATCGCGTGCCGACCCGACTCTCTGTCATAAACCTTGTACCGTGTCACGCGGCGGTAAATCGGAAATCTCGAAATCTATTGGCAGCATTGTTCTGCGAGGCCCCATCTTCGTCAGCGACTTTGATCGTGAAATTGAACTGGTGGCTGAAATCCTGAAGAAGGACTTCTCAACTATTTATAGGGAGGTCCGCTCGGAACATCGTGCAAGGCGGCCCATCTTGAGCCCGGAACGATCATTGGGCTCCGTCATCAAGCTGATGACCGCTTCGCCAGAATACACGGAAGAGCACAATCAGTGGCTTGCAACCATCCCTCAAGCCGTACGTCAGCTCCTTGTTACCGTTAAACGCTATTACCGCCCGGATTGGGGTGAAAACTGGCGAGAACATTTCGGGGTAGATCGGATTAACGGTTTTCTCGGTAACGAACTGAAATTCGAGAACCAGAAGCTGGTGGGCAATTATCTCCGGATGGGATACGATCCGAACGGATCTTGGCGGATTTATAAACTGCGGCCCGACTTCAATCCCGCTGATAAGGTCCAGATGGAAGATGATATCACCGCTTCCGTCGTGCTACCGAGTAAGACTCTGGAATATCTGGATTCAGAGTATGACAACCCCAGCGTGAAGCTGGTCCAGAACTGCGAAGATTTTCTCTTTCAACGCCCAGACGACGCCATTCATCGTGGATTCGATAAGGACGCGGAACGAGACATCTCGCTTCCGGGTACTTTTCTCTCCAACTTTGAGCCACTCTCGATCGAACCGGCTCGAGCAATCCGTGATCACGTCGTCGACTTTGATCAGTACACCGAGCCGATGAAGCGCCTGCTGAGTGAATTCGTGGACCATCCCACGACCGATTTTGTCGTTTCCTCCGCTCACCCGCGCATGGTAGACGGACAGCCCTCTAAGAATCCGCGCTATCTCCAGAAGAGGCCGGATCTCGTGAATCCCCGAGATTTGTACATCGCCGAGGTCGGGACGCGCCTCGCGCGCGAAATTCCACCCGACAAGCGAGTCTATTTTCCGGTGAACGCTGTTTTGGCAGGGCGTCGAAATAACCCGCCAGATCCCAAAACGGGAGTGCCGCCACTTGCGGTCTACAACCCCATTCACTATCAGGAACTGCCGCAGCTCTTCATGGACTTCATCTGCAGCCTGACAGGCAAATCTCCGTCAACCACCGGGTTTGGGAGTGAGGGGGCGCTGACAAAGGGCCCGTTCAATGCCATGCCGCCCATCGTGGACGTCAACGCCGCGCTGGTGTCCGCGATTCTCACCGGGTATCCAGGATTCACTACGGCCGCCGGATACATCGGACCGAAGTATCGCGTCGATCACGACAACAGCATGCTCGTGCCGGAATTATGGTGCAGGATGAGAGTTGCGGAACGCGATCCCCGCTTCCTGATCGAGAACGGCTTCCTCGAAAAAGTGGATGACTTCGAATTCGAAGGACGAAAGATTCTTGCGAGCAGGCTCGGATACCGGATCACAGAATTGTTTGTGGACCGTTTTCTGGGCCGGATTTTCGAATTGCCGAGTGCAGTCTTCCCGGAGGAGATTCTGCGGCCGGAGAAGCAGGATTTGACCATGTTCGCGACGGGCATTCAGGCGATTACGGAAACGCAGCGGTCAGTAGCACTGAACTATTTCAAGGACGGTAGTGTCGAAGCGGCCTGTCCTCCGATCAAGATATTGCTGCACATCATGGCCTACGGAGAATACGAGGGCATGCGTGAGACTGATGCTTGTGTTCTGAAGTTATTCACGCGCGAAGCGCTACTAGCGAGCGAATGGTATCGGGATCGTATTCGGGCAAAGCAAGCGATCGATGTGGCCCTCTGGATCCGTCACATTGCGGCTTTGGAGACGTTCATGGCCAGTGGCATGCCGGCCCTTCAAATTGATTGGAAACGTAGGCTCAATCAAGTTCATGAACAGCTCGAGCGAGTGAAACCTGACTCTCGTCTTGAAGAATTAGTGGGAACGATTGGTGCTGATCCTAGTGTGGTCCCGAAGCGGTAGAACCAGGCTCACTCCTCATCGATAGTCCCGCGAACCCCGCCTAAGCGGATTCCGGAGTTCGAATTCGATAGAATATTTGAACCGCTACGACTTGCCCCGTCTTTTCTGCAAGTCGTGCAGACCTCGCTGAGTTTTAGAGTAGAACCCTGTCAGTTCAGCGCGTTACGCCTGCGGTTGTTTTAGCAACAGCTGGCGAAAAAGTAACAGGAACACGAACAAGGGAATACCGATGCCGCAGTCTGCAGAAACGCTTGAGAGTAACCGAGTGCTCACCTCCGAAGAAATCGGGACACTCATGAGAGAGAACGGCAAACCGGCGGAGACGCTGATGCACGTGGTCGAGCTGATATCCCGGCGTTTCAAGACAGACGTGTGCTCGGCGTATCTATTGGAACCCGATCGGGCGAATCTGGTACTCGCTGCTACCGTCGGTCTCCGTCATTCGTCCATCGGGGCACTTCGAATGGGGCTGCATGAAGGGCTCGCGGGGTTGGTCGCGGAGCAAGTACGTCCCGTAGCTGTCGATGAGGTGGCAAGGCATCCCCGGTTTAAGTACTTCAGCGAAGCAGGTGAAGACGCATACCAGTCGTTCCTTGGAGTGCCCCTGATCGATCGCGGCGTTCTACAAGGCGTCCTGGTGGTGCAGACCCGGGACGCGCGCGTGTTTCAAGAGGACGAGATTCGGATGCTTGCGGATGCGGCAACACAGCTGGCGCCAGTCGTCAGCGAAGCCCGAACACTCGATCGGTTCATCGCTCCCGTCCAGGAGCGGCTATGGTCTCTGGCGCGGAATCTCTGGTGGAGCTGGGATCAGGATTCGTACTCTGTGTTCCTTGACCTAAACCCTACACGTTGGAAGAGCTCCAATCACAACCCGATTGCGTTACTGAGCGAGATGGCATTGCCGGAAATCGAGCGGCGCGCGGGTGAGCTTGTCCTACACAGCAGAATCAATTATGCATACCGGCGGCAGCAGGAGTATCTGTTAGCCGACCGTACCTGGGGAACAACTTGTGCGGGGGTCTTGCGCGCCCATCCTGTGGCCTATTTCTCTGCCGAATTCGGACTTCACGAGTCAGTTCCAATTTATTCCGGCGGCTTGGGTGTACTCGCGGGAGACCACATTAAGAGCGCATCGGATCTGGATGTCCCGCTGATCGGTGTCGGTCTGTTTTATGGCCAGGGTTATTTTCGGCAACGGCTCAACATGAAAGGCTGGCAAGAGGAGGAATACCTCGAGACAGACACGAGCCGCCTGCCTATGGAACCGGCGATCGGAAGCAGTGGGGAACCGGTCCCAGTGCAAATCGAAACGCGCTACGGATCGATCAGGGCGAAGGTCTGGCGGATGAAAGTAGGGCGCTGTGATCTCCTGCTGCTCGATTCCAATGTGGACGGGAATGCTCCAGAGGACAGGGAGTTGACTTCGCGCCTGTATGGTGGGGACTCGCGGGTTCGAATTCGTCAGGAGCTCCTGCTCGGCGTGGGCGGGATTCGGGCGCTAAAGGCCATGAATATCACTCCGGGTGTCCTCCACCTGAACGAAGGCCACAGCGGATTTGCAGTGCTTGAAGCGGTTCGAACTCGAATGGAAGAAGAGGGGACACGTTTCGAGGAGACTGCGCCTCGGGTTGCGCGCGAGGTCATTTTTACGACTCATACGCCAGTTCCGGCCGGGCACGACCGGTTCGAGTCCGGCTTGATCGAAGAGCACTTGGGACCGTTGCGCGACGCGCTCGGCTTATCTCACGATCGCTTGATGGGCCTCGGACGGGAAGATACAGGGAACTACAACGAAGACTTCTGCATGACCGTGTTAGGATTGCGGCTCTCGCGTCGTGCCAATGCGGTTTCTGCTTTGCACGGCGAGGTCTCTCGCCAGATGTGGACCGGGCTTTACCCCGGCAAACCGGAAGACGAAGTTCCCATCGGCCACATCACGAATGGAGTTCACGTGCCAACGTGGCTAGCGCCGCAAATGTCTCGGCTCTATGAGCGCCACCTCGGACCAGACTGGCGGCAGCGCAGTGCGGAGGCAAGCACATGGGAAGGCATCGAGAGCGTTGACGATGGCGAGCTTTGGGAAACCCACCTGAGCTTGAAATCGCGAATGCTCGAGTTTGTCAGAGAGCGCGCCATGGAGCGCGCGGCAGCCCGCGGGGAAACGCGAGATCGCATCCTGAGCCTTGGCCGAGTCCTCAGCCCCGATGCGCTAACCATCGGCGTCGCGCGCCGTTTCGCCACCTAAGCGAGCGAACCTGATCCTGCAAGACGTCGAGCGGCTCGCCTCGATGATTGACGACCCGAAGCGTCCGGTTCAATTCGTCTTTGCAGGCAAAGCTCACCCGCTCGATGAACCTGGCAAGCGAGTCTTACAGCACATTGCGGAGCTGATGCGGAATCGGCAGTTCGGTGAAAAGTTTGTTTTCGTCGATGACTATGACATAAACG
>JBJMGJ010000451.1:0-8418 GCA_045807965.1 Bryobacteraceae bacterium
GACACGGTGTTTGGGATCGGTATAGGTCCAGCGAATAGGGCGGGCGGAGTGTGCGTATGCGCGGATGTACTTCATCAGTTTGGGGCGGAGGTCGGCGACGGAAGTGAAGACTCCACGGGCAACGACATCCCGTTCGATTTTGCTGAACCAGACCTCGACTTGGTTGAGCCATGACGAGTAGGTCGGTGTGAAGTGAAACCGGACCTTTGAATTCGCCTCGAGGAAATCTCGAACCGCCTGAGTCTTGTGTGCCGACAGGTTGTCGAGCACAATGTGAATCTCTATGGCCCATCGGGCATGCTTTACCAAGCGGGTGAGAAAGTCGATGAACTCGGCACTGGTGTGACGGTGCGCGGTCTTGCCCTGCACCTTGCCCGTCTTGACATCCAGTGCGGCGTAGAGCGATAGGGTTCTGTGCCGGTAATACTCAAACCCATGCCGTTCGGCCCGCCCCGGCGACAGCGGCAGTACGGGGTCAAGACGATCCAGTGCCTGAATGGCCGACTTTTCATCCACGCAAAAGACAGCTGCATGTTGCGGTGGATTGAGGTATAGACCAATGATGTCGGCAGCCTTCTCCTCGAATTGCGGGTCATTGCTGGCCATGTATCGTTCGAGCCGATGCGGCTTGAGCTTGGCGTGCGCCAGCACCCGTTGCACGGTGGTCTTACTCAGCCCGAACGCCGTGGCCAATTTCCGACACGACCAGTGAGTACTGCCATTCGATGGCTTCTGCTGAGCGCGTCGGATAATGCGAGCTTGCACGGCCGGTGTGGCCGTGCGGGGCCGAGTCCCTTTGTGTTGCCCCTGCAAACCGTCCATGCCTGATCGCTCAAATCGTTTCTTCCACTTCGACACCGTGGGTGCACTCGCGCCTAGTGTGCTTTCAATTTCTCGATAGCTCAGCCCTTCGGCCAAAGAGAGAATCAAGCGTGCTCGGAACACATCACCCGCAGGCAGCGCTCGCGACTGCGCCCACCGCTCTAACTCTTCTCTCTGTTCCGAACTGATTTGAAGCATTCCCGCTTCTCAGTCACTCCCTTTAGACGCACTCATGCCGCTGTATGTATCATAGGGACAGTCCACTAGTATCCGCAGGCCAGGTGCGACGCGACAACGAAGAGGTTGATCGAACAGATAGATGTCGATCTCGCCAAAGTACTCTCGAAGCTCGATGATGGACATCTCTGATCGTACGGGACCAAGGTCGGTATCCCCGCCGGTCCCGGCAATCAATGCCGTCTAATCCGAAACCCGATGGCCGAGATTCCTAAGTGCTCCCGCAATTCGGTCGTATCCCCACCCAGAATTCTCGCGTGCCATACGGGCGGCGAGTTCCGTGATCTCTCGCCGTATGGCAGGCCGTCCAGGATAGCGGCGGTTTTTCGAGCCGTCGAACTTTTGAGCTGCCAGCGTAGCTCGTTGCGGATCAGTTAATCGAAGCCGACGAGGTAGATGCGCCCGAAGGATTCTGTTCTCAGCGACCAAGTATTCGTTCTGCAGCAGAAGTTGCTGATTCACCATTCCGGTAACAAAGGCTAACAGCCGTGCTACTTGGGTGTTCTTCATGGAAATGCACCATCATACCGACTTCATTTTTCAGGGCACCCGAATACTTTGACCGTACGGGCATCTGAATACCGGCACTTGTCATCGGTGCGGGTGTTTGGGACCCGTACGCGTCGGACCTTACGTGCCTTTCCCGAAAAAGCGAATCCGTAGCACGGTATGCCTGCCTTCTTCACCTATAAACTCACCGAATTGCGGTGTGCCGAGGGTGTTGTATACGGCCGTTGGATTCTTGTGATTGGTCAAGTTATTTACCCCAACACGGAGAGCAAAGCGGCGGCGATGAAACTCAAACCTACGCTCAAGGTGCACATTCAGGTCAAAGTTCGTGGGAAAGCGCGAAGAATTCGCAGCGCCCACGACATTTCCTTGCGCATCCTGTATTGAATAAGGAAACCCGGACCGGAGATCAAGTAAATAGGCAACGTCCCATTTCTTCCAAGGGAGAGGAAAGAAAGCTGAATGGATAAAGCGATTTGGCGAATCCCAGGGCAAAGGGCCAAAGTTATTCACTACATTTAGAGGCTGATCGATACTTTGGTTGAACACCGCAGTGGAGATGGCACGGGATCTTACATAACTTGCCATCCACTGGTATTGCCTCCCGAAAACCTGGTGCGCGGTGATCTCTACGGAGTCATATCGATCGCGGCGCAGATTAGACAGCGAGAACGCCTGTGTGCTGACAGGTATCCCAACCGTCTCTGCTACGTATTTTTCAACTGCCGGATCCTCGGACGGCGCGGAGACGTATGTAAGGCCGTGATTACCTCGTTTCGCCAGGTACCTCGCTGTGACGAACAGATTGTGATCCAGCTCCTGGTTAACGCCAGCCGTCCAGTTGTTGTATCTGGCCGGGGCCAGCCCTTGAGGAATGGTATAAACCTGTGCAAGTGGCAGGCCAATCGGCTGGCCGTTGGAATCGTAGCTGGTCATAACTGAGAGCTGATCCAGAGGCTGACTGAACTGCTGCAGATTGGAGGCATCGACCGTCACCGCAAAGCCGGCCGAAACGCGAGTTCGAGACCAGGAAAACGGAGTAGCCGAGACAGAGACGCGCGGAGACCAAGTGCTCCGGCCTACCAGTCCATCCCAGTCTTGCCGGACACCAAGAGAGATAAGCACGCGCTCGCTTGGCTTCCATTGATCGCTGAAGTAAGACCCAGCTTCGACGTTGCGCAGCGTGAACCGGCCGCTTCCCGCGAAGGTCGTCACCGAAAGCAGCTGTCCCTGAACCCCGAGGTGTTCATACGAAGTGCGCCGGAACAGCCCGTCGTACTGGGTCCGGAATGCCTCGGCCCCAAACTTGACCTGGTGAGTACCGAGCCAGCGCATTACCGGGAAATATACATTCGCCAGAACCTGGTCGCGGCGGGCCGTCTGCGTTGAGTTCACGAAGTAATTTCCTGAAACGGCGAGCGGCGTGATGACATATGGTTCATCTCCTTGCGGAATAGTGCGCCGGAACACGTTCTGCTGTGCGAACCCAATCTCGAATAGCAAGCCGCGGGAGAAGGTGTGCTGGTCCTTCAGTCCATACAGCCATTGCCTGTAGCGCTGGTCCTGCGAGGCCGAAATGGGGGTGAGAGGCGCGAGCCCGGCAAATTCGATCGACTGAACGTTCGCCAGGAAGTCCGTGAAGAGAACGTTGGAGTGAGTGAGGTTCCACTGCGTGTGGAAGAGATTACTCGCACTCCATTGATGACTGAAGTTCGCTCCGGCCGGCTGCCCCGGAGCGTACGCCTGGCTGAAAGTGCCATCCATATTATTCGAGAACCATGCACGGTTGCGAATCAGCGGCCCTGAGATCGCTGCCCGGGGTGTCCAATCCCCAATGTGAAGCTTGTACCGCGTATCGACTCCGGGCACGAAGTTTGTCGCAGAGTAACGCAGGACGTTTGAACCTGGGTCGGTGCGGACCTCGAGAACCCCGGCGGAGCCGTACCCGTATTGAGGAGAATAAATCCCACCGAGAAACTCCGCGCTTTGAATTCCTTCAACGCCCACACGAGCGGTAAAGGTGCCGTCGATCGGATCACCAACCCGGAACCCTTCGAGCAGATAGTTGGTCTGCCACTCGGCCCCACCCTGGAAATGGAGCCGTCCCTGGGTGTCCTGCATAGCGCCAGGCATGAACCGCAAAGCATTCCGAAGATTATTGGTCGCCGGGAAGGGAGTATTATTGATGTTCGTTCCGCTGAGGCGCTCCTGCGTGCCCGCTGTCTCCAAGTCGACAGGTGACGGCGTCCCGTTCACGTCTAAAGATTGGAAGGCTTCCCGCACCGGCGTCAGCGTGAGAAGCACTTCGAGACTCGCGTCCGTTACAGACAATGGATAGTTCTCAAGCTGAAAGAATCCCTGCTTCGAGGCGTTGAGCAGATATGAGCCGGGGCTGTCAAGACTTAACCTGAACGAACCCGCTGCATCTGTCGCACCCGTAGCGAGGATTTTATGTTGGGAGGGGGAGCTGACCGAAAGCTGAACGTTCCCAGCCGGTGAGCCTCGGTCGTCCAACACTCGACCCGATATCGTAACTTCTCCCAGTGCGCAACGTGCCAGTAAGGCAAGAGCCCAGAGGAGTGGCGTAGTCCTCAAATTAGCCACAGACTCACTATATTAATCACGCTGCCTGGCCCGCGTCCTGTGCTCAGTAAACAATAAAAGCCTTGTAAGCTGGAAGGTGGAGCGGCCGGAGTGCAAACCAACCTCGTACGAGGCTGTCTCGGCGTTTCGCTACCGCCGCCACCCGCTGGGGAGATCCTCGCTCACTTCAATAGCGATACCGATGGAGCGCGGGTCACCGCCTTGGCCTTGGCGATTCTCGCTTCAATCCCGGAGCACCTGCCGATGGCCCTCGAGTGTATCCAGAACCGTCGCTCCGCGTTCGAGCAATTTCACGCTCTTTCCCTGGCGCAAGGGTACTCAGGCTGCTTGAGCCACCAGCCGAAAATCAACTGAAATCAGCTATCAAGGAACAGCTTGGAAAAACGATTAATTCCGACGATCCGGGCCGCTTGGAACTCGCACAACGCATCCTGAAACAGGCCGTTCTTGCATAAGTTGCCGTCGGATGCAGCTAACAGGATACTTTGAGTGCCGGGCCTTAACTCGGATTGGCGGACCGATTAGTGTCAACAGTTCGATTTGACATAGTAAATTGCAAGCGCATCCTCTCGCCGAGCCGAAGAGCAGTTCGGTTCCTTATTGGAAGAAGCTGTCGCATCGCTACCGATGCGTACCCTCTGCTTGCCGGAGCGTTTGTTTCGAAACGACCAGTTCCGGCGTGTGCGCTTCAGCGTCAATCATCTGCGCGCCTTTCCGAGTTCGGATCCGGCAGTCAGTGTGCCAATGCCACGTCGACATGCGAAGGTTCTTCCGCTTTTTTCTGGCGTGTTTCGCCGCTCTGTTGAAGCAGCTTCACAATCAGTCCTGTCCAGCCAGTCTGGTGACTCGCACCCAAGCCCTTGCCTGTATCGCCGTGGAAGTACTCGTAAAAGAGAATCAGGTCGCGCCAGTGCACATCAGTCTGGAATTTTGTCACACCGTCGTAAACGGGCCGTCGATTTTGCCCGTCACGGAGGACGATACTCGATAAGCGTCGGGACAGTTCGGCTGCGACATCCCATAGCGTCAACATCCTTCCCGAGCCGGTAGGAAATTCGACCTTGAAATCATCACCGAGGTAATGATCAAATTTTTGGAGCGCTTCAACTAGCAGATAATTCACCGGGAACCAGATGGGGCCGCGCCAATTCGAATTCCCGCCGAACATTCCACTACTCGATTCCCCCGGTTCGTAGTCGACGCGGTGATTAGTGCCATTGACATGCAGGATGTATGGGTGATCGCGGTGGTATTGCGAAAGGGCTCGTATCCCGTGGGGTGACAGAAATTCCTGTTCATCCAGCATGACCTGCAGAACGCGCCTCAACTGGTCGCGATTGACGAGCGAAAGCAGCCGGCGCTCGCCGATACCACGGGCCCGCATGCAAGCAACATTGCCCACCAGGTCTCGTCGATTGTCAATAAACCATTCCAGCCGGCGCTTGAAATCTGGCAGACGATTAAGTAGTTCTGGTTCCAGTGTCTCCACAGCAAATAATGGAATAAGTCCAACCATCGACCGAACACGAAGCGGTTGCTTGCGACCATCCGGATACCTCAGCACATCATAGAAGAAACCGTCAGTTTCATCCCAAAGCCCGATGCCTTCGTTGCCGCGATGGTTCATGGCGTTGGCGATGTAGATGTAGTGTTCCCAGAACTTACTCGCTAGGTCTTCGTAAGCGGGATCTTCGCTTGCCAACTCAAGGGCCATCGCAAGCAGGTTCAGCGTGTACATGGCCATCCAACTCGTTCCGTCAGATTGTTCAATGTAGCCTCCCGTCGGGAGCGGAGAGCTCCGATCGAACACGCCTATATTGTCCAGCCCCAGGAAGCCACCTTGGAAAATATTCATCCCTTCTGCATCTTTCCGGTTTACCCACCACGTGAAATTCAGAAGCAGCTTCTGGAAAACACGGGTCAGGAATATACGGTCGCCATGGCCTGTTCGCTTTTTCTCAATCTTGTACACGCGCCACGCCGCCCAGGCGTGTACAGGAGGATTCACATCACTGAACGACCATTCATACGCGGGAAGCTGACCGTTGGGGTGCATGTACCACTCCCGAACTAGAAGCAACAACTGTTCCTTGGCGAAATCGGAGTCGATGAGCGCGAGCGGAACGCAATGGAAGGCTAAATCCCAAGCGGCGTACCACGGATACTCCCACTTGTCTGGCATTGAGATCACATCCGCGTTATGAAGATGCGGCCAGTCCTTATTGCGTCCCGTGCGTCGCTCTGGCGGTGGCAACGGATTGCCGGGATCCCCTTCGAGCCACGGTTTCGTGACATAGTGATAGAACTGCTTTGACCACAACATCCCGCCGAAGCCCTGGCGCATGACGTTCCGCGTGTCGGAAGAGAGATGCTCCGGAATTACCGTCGCGTAGAATTCATCGGCCTCGCGCTGCCGGCTCGAGAATATGTCCTCGAAGTCGCGGAATGGTTCTCCGGAGAACTCCAGGTCCGTCAGCCGGAGCCGGACTGTAACGCTCTCACCGGCCGAAAGTTCAATGTGGAAGTGGCCCGCCCCCTTGGTGCCCTTACCTCCGGGATTGACACCGTCCTTTGCCCCATCAACGATGTAGTCGTTGATGCCGTCCTTTACGAAAGGATGGCTGTTCTCGATACCAAATAATCTTTTCGTGTTGGTCTCGTTTTCGGTACACAGCAGTTCGGGACTGCCCTCGAAATAAAGCCGGCGTGTGCCGAGGACGTCGTGAGTCGATTCGAAAGCAGGGCCTGGAACCTGCCGTATGTGGGGACGAGGCGTGGAGCGGCCCCAGGACCACGTATTCCGGAACCATATTGTTGGCACAATGGAGAGACTGGCTCTATCGGGCCCCCGATTCGTAGCCGTAATTTTGATCAGGATGTCTTCAACATCACCCTTTGCATACTCAATGAATACATCGTAGTATCTGTCGTCATCGAAAATACCTGTATCAAGCAGTTCGAATTCGGGGGCATTCTTGCCGCGATGCCGATTCTCTTCGATTAATTGCGCATACGGAAAGGCAGCCTGCGGATATTTGTACAGATACTTCATGTAAGAGTGTGTGGGAGTGCTATCGAGATAAAAGTAGTACTCCTTCGCGTCCTCGCCATGATTGCCTTCGCTGCCGGTTACGCCGAACAAACGTTCCTTCAGGATCGGATCACGGCCGTTCCAAAGGGCCAGGGCAAAGCATAATTGCTGATGGCGGTCGGAAATGCCGGCCAGCCCGTCCTCATTCCAGCGGTATACCCGCGAGCGAGCATGGTCATGCGGGAAGAAGTCCCACGCGTTACCATCCCGACTATAGTCTTCACGAACCGTGCCCCAAGCGCGTTCGCTAAGATAAGGGCCCCAGCGCTTCCAGTGCTTCTTGCGGTCGCGTGATTCTACCAGTCGTATCTGTTCTCGAGTCATGGGCGGCTCCTCCGGTGCGCAGTCGTCGGCATCAATTCTTGTTCTTCTAGTCCTATACCTACTCCACTGAAAATGCAATGACGTGTCCGTCCAGGTAGCGCACCAGCAACGCTTTTTCGAAAGTATTGTTCGGCCCCGAGGAGGTAATAAATGCGCGATATGATCTGATGCAAGCTCGTGACAACTCACCCCGCAAGACTTATTCCGAGGGCCGAAGATCGGCCGACCCACGTTCGCTACTGGGTCGTGGTGTTTGCTGTTACGCTAGCGGTTTTCTCTTATATCGATCGCGTTGCTCTATCGAGAGCCGCAGGGACGATTTCAAAGGAACTTGGGCTTAGCAAGGAGCAGATGGGCTGGGTCTTCTTCGCCTTCGCGTGCGCGTACGCTGCATTTGAGATCCCGAGTGGCTACATGGGCGACCGCTGGGGACCTCGGCGAGTGCTGATGCGGATCGTGCTGTGGTGGTCGTTCTTTACAGCCGCGACCGGATGGGCTTTTAACTTCCTCTCTCTGTTCCTCACGCAACTTCTGTTCGGCGCGGGCGAGGCCGGATGCTTCCCGAACATTACGCGCGCATTAGCAACCTGGCTGCCGCGTGAAGAGCGTGTACGCGCACAGGGCATCATCTGGCTGAGTGCGCGATGGGGCGGCGCATTTACGCCGCTTCTTGTGGTGCTTTTGTTGCAGTTCGTTTCGTGGAGGGTCGCCTTCGGGATCTTCGGAATGGTCGGCGTGCTCTGGGCAATTTTTTTCTTTCGTTGGTTCCGTGACAATCCGGCCGACAACCCCAGAGTCAACGCATTGGAACTGGAGTTGATGCGCGGTAC
>JBJMGJ010000452.1:0-7080 GCA_045807965.1 Bryobacteraceae bacterium
CGCGTCTCCCGTGTAGTTGAAATCTCCTAGCGCACTCGCGACCGCTCCGCCGTGGAGTTTGGGTGGTGCACGGATTGAGCCAGTAATTGGGCTGAATGGAAAATCCATCGTCCTCCAGGATCTGCGGTTGCTGAGGGGACGCCGAGTGGAAAGATTAGGAACCGTGGAGCTTAATCTTTCGCTTCGGACTCTGAGCCATCAAGAGGGTGATCCTTTGCTGTGCACGAACGGGAAATCTTAGTCACTCCATCCTCTGGCAGAGGAACCCGAGAGCTGCCGTCTTTCAGGCGGCGCTTCCTTACCGAGCGAGGACTGCAAATAGATGGCCTGTGGCCAATCACCGACAGCAAAACGACGACTTCATTTCTGGTTACGTTTAGCAGAACGCTATGTTCATTCTGTGGATCTCGGCGGATTGTCTTTGGTCGAACTGGGAAAACGGACTGCGCGTGCAAGTTGGCGAGATGCAGTCTTTGGGCAGGGGAGCCGAATGGCGTTCTACCACTTCCTCGCAATCTTTCCCGCTCTCCTTCTGCTTCTCGCGCTCGCGGCGCTACTGCCCGACCGGGGCGTTCAGCTGAAAGATACAATCTTGGATCTCGCGCGGCAGGTGCTACCGCGGGATGCTGCCATGCTCTTTCGAGACACGTTGAATGAGCTGACCAAACAAGCCTTATCTCCAGTACAGATCGTTCCCGCTTTCTTCGGGGCGCTATGGGCGGCGGGAAATGGAATGTGGGCCCTCGTCTTTGGTTTGAATACCGCCTACGAGGTTCAAGAGCGTCGCCCGTGGTGGAAGCTCGCAGCAATCATTGGGGGGCTTACCACTGCTCTCGCAATAGCGTGCTCGATCTCATTATGTCTGATCCTATTCGGAGCGAAGATACTCGGTGTCCTCCCTGGACAGACGCAATCTACATTCCCTCGAAGTGCCTTTGGGCTGCCAGCATTGCGATGGGCGATCATCGTGACCCTCCTTCTATTCTCATTTGCACTAATCTATCGATACGCACCGAATTTGCGGGACCACCAGTGGCGTTGGAGCACACCTGGTGCGTTGTTTGCACTTGTTTGGTGGATAGCGTCTACCATAGGCGTGCGGTTTTACTTCGAACACGTCAATGATTATCATCGCGCTTATGGGCATCTGAACAGAGTTGTGATGCTGCTGTTGTGGCTTTACTTCTCTAATGGCGCCATCCTGATTGGCGGGGAGATGAATTCGGAGATCGAGAAAGCCGGAGGGCAGTGCTCAAAGGGGGACTCAAGGTCTGCTGGGAGCGGAGCACTGGGTGACAGATCAGGATCTTAGAAGTGCCGGCCATAGATTCGCGTCTGATTGGCCTATGTCTGCCCATTTTAGGAATGGTCGCTGTGCCGATCCAGCGGTTGCGCTTGCGCGCGATTAGCGGCGATCGCCTGAGCCGGCAAGAGATCGAGCCCAGGTCATTTCTGCCGGACCGAAGGAATTGCGAACTCTTCTTTCTCCAACCGTTGCTCTCAGTACCGGCTGTCGGATAAAATCGGAACACGCCCCTGTCAGGCGTGTTTCCATCCCTGTCGACCCCATTCGCACCGTTGCGCGAAGATCCATAGATTTTCCGAGTCCAAACGACTCGTTTGCGAGGCGCGATTTTGTCATTACGCTCGTTTCGAAACGCCGGCCATATACCGACTCTCGTTTCCGCATTCTTGTATTTCGACGTGAGCTTCATGGTGTGGGTCATTCTTGGCCCGCTCGGTCCGTTCATCGGCGAAAGCCTGCACCTCTCTGCCTCACAGAAGGGTTTCCTGACCGCCGTGCCTCTGCTGGGAGGATCATTCTTCCGGCTAATCCTGGGAGCAACTACGGAGCGGTTTGGCGGCCGGCGCACGGCCTTGACCGGCATGGCGTTGACACTGATCCCGCTGCTCATCGGTTGGAAATTCGCGTCGACCTTTCCGGAGTTTCTTGGTTTGGGCATGTTGCTTGGAATCGCGGGCGCCAGTTTCGCGGCGGCACTGCCGTTGGTCAGCGAATGGTATCCGCCCGAGTATCAGGGTCTCGCTCTTGGCATTGCGGGAGCCGGCAATTCGGGAACACTGATGGCATCCTTGTTCGCCCCCCGGTTGGCGCAGATATTCGGCTGGCGTAGTGTTTTCGCTTTTGTCGCTCTTCCTGTCATTGCGGTATGGATCGCGTTTTTCGTTCTGGCCAAGGACGCTCCCGTTCGACGGACTGTGAAGAGGTGGAAGGACTACGCTTCGATTCTGCGGGTTGGAGATTCAGCCTGGTTCTGTTTCCTGTACAGCCTCACCTTCGGCGGATTCAGCGGATTCGCCAGCTATCTATCGATCTTCTTCCGCGACCAGTACCACGTGAGTAAAGTGACGGCGGGAGATCTGACCACGTTCGTGGTTCTATTTGGCAGCTTCCTTCGTCCGATCGGCGGCGTCATGGCGGACAAGCTCGGCGGGTACCGCATGCTTCTGGTTCTGTTCTCTACGGCAGTTTTTGCCCTGGCGCTCTTAGCGACCCTACCTGCGACGGTTATGGCCGTGGCGCTGTTCGCCTTGTTAATGGCGATGCTCGGTTTGGGAAATGGCTCCGTTTTCCAGCTCGTTCCACAACGCTTCCCGGATCGGGTTGGGATTATGACGGGACTGGTGGGCGCGGCCGGTGGTCTCGGAGGTTTCGTCCTGCCGTCCGTGATGGGACTCGTTAAGGACAAAACTGGTTCCTTTTCCGCGGGCTTCACCATCGTTGCCTGTTTCTTCCTTGCCGGTTTGACTGCGCTCGTTTATTTGCGCAGCATCTGGCGGCAGAGTTGGCCCACGGCCGCCGCTGAACGCGCAGGCCTACTATCGACACAACCTGCAGGCGCTACTGCGTATGCAGCCGAGTAGCACACTGGGAACAGTTCAAACAGAGACTCATTGCCCCTATTGCGCCTTGCAGTGCGGCATGACGCTGGTCAAAGCGGAGGAAGCCGTACGGGTGCAGCCGCGCGACTTTCCCACCAATCGAGGCGGCATGTGTCAGAAGGGCTGGACGTCCGCTGAGCTCCTTTATCACCCGGAGCGGCTGACCTCACCGATGGTGCGCGACAGCAAAGGCGGGACTCTACGCGAAGCTTCATGGGATGAGGCTCTCGCGCGCATCACGAGCGAAGTGCGCCGAATCCAGTCGCAGTACGGTCACGATGCCGTTGGCGTCTTCGGGGGCGGCGGATTAACAAACGAAAAGGCATACGCGCTGGGGAAGTTCGCGCGGGTTGCTCTTCGCACGTCCCAGATCGACTACAACGGACGATTCTGCATGTCCTCGGCGGCAGCGGCCTCGATTAAAGCTTTTGGTATCGACCGGGGGCTGCCCTTTCCCATAGCCGATATTCCTCAGGCGCAAACGATCCTCCTGGTTGGCAGCAACGCCGCGGAGACGATGCCGCCCATCATGCAGTACTTCCAGGCGCAGGCGAACAACGGCGGTCAGCTCATTGTTGTCGACCCCCGCCAGACCGCGACCGCCACGGCTGCACATCTTCACCTTCAGATCACGCCGGGAACCGACATCGCGCTCGCGAATGGGCTTCTCTATATTGCCTTGAAAGAGGGCTTGACCGACGAGAATTTCATCGGTGACCGTACTGCGGGCTTCGAGCCGGTACGGCACAGCGTCTCGCGCTATTGGCCGGAGCGTGTCGAGCGCATTACCGGCATCCCTGAGGAGCAGCTTTACCGCGCCGCCAGGATGTTGGGAGCGGTTGACACAGCCATGATCCTGACGGCTCGTGGACCAGAGCAACAGAGCAAGGGGGTTCACTCCGTCCTGGCGTTCATCAACCTGGCTCTCGCGCTGGGTAAGGCAGGTAAGCCGTTCTGCGGTTACGGTTGCCTGACCGGCCAAGGCAACGGGCAAGGCGGACGGGAGCACGGGCAAAAAGCGGACCAGCTCCCGGGCTATCGCAAGATTGACAATCCGGATCATCGTTCTTACATCGCGAGCGTTTGGGCTGTTCCGGAAGCGTCCATTCCCGGCCCGGGTAAATCCGCCTACGAGATGCTCGACCGGTTGGGAACAGAGGGCGGCGTACGCGGATTATTTGTGTTCGCTTCCAATCTGGCCATTTCGACGCCCCGTGCCGGGCACGTCCAAGCGCGTTTGCAGTCGCTCGATTTTCTTTGTGTCTCGGACATTTTTCTTTCCGAGACTGCACAGCTTGCGGATGTGGTTCTTCCGACGACGCAATGGGCCGAGGAAGAAGGAACGGTGACGAATCTCGAAGGCCGGGTGATCCTGAGGCGTGCAGCCAGTGCCGCGCCGGCGGGAGTTCGGTCGGACCTGGAAGCGATTCACGGGATTGCAGACCGTCTTGGTTCGGGTGATGCGTTCCCGTCCGAACCACGCGTGGTTTACGAAGAACTGCGGCGTGCAACGTCCGGGGGCGCGGCGGATTATTACGGTATCAGTTACGAACGGATCGAACGGGAGGACGGCGTCTTTTGGCCGTGCCCGGCGGAAGATCATCCCGGAACACCGCGTCTATTTCTTGATCGCTTCGCTACGCCGGACGGACGAGCTCGTTTCCACGCCGTCGAACACCGCGGCGCTGCCGAGGAGCCAGACAGCGATTATCCGCTCTACCTAACTACCGGCCGTGTCATGCAGCAGTACCAGTCGGGAACACAGACCCGGCGCGTGAAGCAGCTGTTTGATGCTGTTCCGCAGGCCTTTGTCGAGATACACCCCTCAATGGCGCTGTCGTATGGGATCAGGCACGGCGATGCGGTGAGAATTTCGACCCGTCGCGGTGTCGCCAGCGCTTCCGCGAAACTGACCTCCGCCATTCGGATGGACACGATCTTTATGCCGTTTCACTTTCCAGGCTCAGGGAGAGCCAATTTACTGACCAATCCAGCTCTCGATCCAACTTCGCGCATGCCCGAATTCAAAGTCTGCGCGGCTCGTATCGAAAAGGAGAGCACTTGCTAGAGAAACCCGTGTTCCTGCAGGGTCTGTTTCCATACGGAGGCATGGGGCTCACGAACCCGCGTCCGTTTGTTCCGGAGTTGACCTATAAGGTCCCGGACGACAAGCGGGCGCAATTGGTGTACTTCCGCGCAGGCAATCCTGTAGACGAACTGGTGTACGTGCTGTTCAGGCGCGACGGTAAGCCCATGCGTTACTTTCCGATTGGCGCGAAAGGCGCGACTCATGTGGAGCTGGCGGTGGTGGAAGACCTGGAACCGGGAACAACTCTCGAAGTGCTGGTGGCTGCACCAGAACAGATGTTTGCATCACTTCTGCTCGATATCGGAATTGTGGAGATAGAGCCTTGAAGAAAAATCTTGTTGTCATCGGAAACGGAATGGCCGGAGCGCGGGTGGTGGAAGAGATCCTGGCGCGAGGGGGCGACGACCTCTTCAATATCACCATGTTCGGGGACGAACCGTACGGGAACTACAACCGCATTTTGCTCTCGAACGTTCTGAACGGGTCCCAAGGCGAAGAGGAGATCTTCCTGAATCCGATTGAATGGTATCGGGACAACAACATTACTCTCCACGTCGGCGTGTACGCCGAGTCGATCTTACGCCGGTCGCGCTGCGTTCTCGGGGCGGATGGCAGCATCGAACCGTACGACAAGCTGATCGTCGCTACGGGCAGTCGCTCTCACGTGCCTTCTATTGACGGAGTGACACTACCCGACGGGCAGGATAAACCGGGCGTTTTCGTGTTTCGCACTCTCGATGATTGCCGCGAGATTGCGGAATATGCGAAGGGTTGCCGCGGACGAGCCGCCGTCGTTGGCGGAGGATTGCTGGGACTCGAAGCCGCGCGCGGACTTCAGAGTTATGGCGTGCAAGTCGATGTTATCCACCGCAGCCATCACCTGATGAATCAACAGCTTGATCCGCAAGCCGGGGCAATCTTGAAATCCACCATGGAGAGCATGAATATCGGCGTATTGCTGGGCAAGAATACGACGGCCGTGCTGGGCGAAGATCGCGTCACCGGAATCCGTTTCGCGGATGGAAGCATACTCTCCTGCGACATGGTGGTCATGGCCGCGGGAATCAAGCCTAACGTCGAAATTGCGACCCGCTGCGGCCTTCAGGTGCAGCGCGCCATTGTCGTGGACAATCAAATGCGGTCCGTCTCGGATCCGGATGTGTACGTGGTCGGCGAATGCGCGCAGCACCGAGGCCACGTCTACGGCTTGGTTGCGCCGCTTTGGGAACAGGCAAAGGTGCTGGCCGACCACATCACGGGTTGTAACTCGAATGCCGCGTATCACGGATCGAAAGTCGCGACCAAGCTGAAGGTCATGGGCGTCGAAATGGCGGCCATGGGCATTACCGAACCAGTTGAAGAGCGCGACGAAATCGTCCAGTTTACTGAGCCGAAGAAAGGTCAATATAAGAAGCTCATCATTCGGGATGGGCGCCTTGTGGGCGGCATTCTCCTGGGAGATATCAGCAAAGCTGCGTACCTGATGCAGGCGTTCGACCGCGGCACACCGCTGCCCGAAGAGCGCCTGTCATTGCTCTTCGACATCGGCGCGCCCTCGAAGAGGGTTACGGTCGAGGAAATGCCGGCCGACATGCAGGTTTGCAATTGCAATGGCGTAACGAAAGGAGCCATTGTCGCCTGCGTCAAAGCGGGTAAGCGCAGCCCCAAAGCGGTGATGGAAGGAACCCGCGCTGGTCTCGGATGCGGATCCTGTAAGAGTATGGTGACCGAAATTGTGGAGTTTGCCTGTGGAGGCGAATTAGAGGAAGATCCTTCCGTTCACTATTACGTGCCCGGCATTCCGCTGACTAAGCCTGAGCTCATCGAGGCGATTCGAGAGCGGGGTCTGAAGTCTGTTTCTTCCGTATTCCACGCATTAGCGGCCGGGAAAGAAGATCCGGCCAGCAAACCCGGGCTTGCCTCTTTACTTAGCACGATTTGGGCCGGCGAGTACGTGGCGGAACCGGATGCACGATTCATCAATGAACGCGTACACGCAAATATCCAGAAAAACGGAACGTTTTCCGTGGTGCCGCAAATGGCAGGCGGCGTCACGAGTCCCGCCGAGTTGCGCCGGATTGCAGATA
>JBJMGJ010000453.1:0-5729 GCA_045807965.1 Bryobacteraceae bacterium
AGGAGGTTCTTCTTGGCACCTGCCGCGCGAAGCGTCTCGGCGGGAGCTGAGTAACATGACGAAAAGGCGGGTGTGGCCGCCAGAATTTTTGTGAGATTACGACGCGATAGGACCATAGTTTTCCAGTTGCGAAAAGCTGAGTTCGACTAGTAGATTATGTTATCGCCCGTTGCGTGGCGCTCTTTCGAACTGCCGAGCAGAGAGATAGTAACAGCTGATAGCAGGTGGCGGACCTGGAACAATTATGTATCGTTCTGCTCCGCCGAGCGCACCGGAACCATACTGATGTCGTGGAGCCGCCAATCGACGCCTCCAACGATCGACCTCGCCTGCGCCATTCGCTCCAGCAAATCACGATCTTCGCGGGGCTCGATAAATGCTTCGCCGGTCAGTATGTCTCCGTCTTCCCGAAGCCGCACCCGCGCCTTCGCCACCCAGTCAAGCTGCTCCAAGGCTTTCTGCAATCGATCGATCGCCGGATCTTCTTCCTGATCCTCAATGCCCGAAGGCCGCCTGTTCATCAATTGAGAGACGCTGTTGCGCAGGTTAACGTACCCGTCTTTGATGATCTCGAAGGAAATGAAAGCGGCGGCGGCAGCATCGGTCCACCAAAATCCGTACGCGATGCCAAGTATGCCAACGACGCCTGCAATTCCCGACAGCCAATCGCCTTTGTTCAGTTCGGCGGAAACGTGGAGCGTCTTATCGTTCAGTTCGGCCGCGAGAGGAAGCTTCATGCGTCCGAGAATCAGGGGAGGGATAACACTGTAGATAAGGGCGGCTATCATCAACCAACCGAGCCAGATACCGCGGTTAAAAAGATGGACCGTCTGCACAATGGGATGCTCGGCTGTCGCGAGTTTTACAGCGGAATCGCCCAACAGATATAAGCCGAAGCCTAGCAGTGTAACAGCCCCCGACATGAATCCGACTAAAACAGCGCGGCGATACCCGTAGGGGAACGCCTCGTCCGGCGGCTTACGCCGGAAATACACACCCACAAGGAAAGAACACGAGGGCACGAGACTCAGTGTGTCTTCGATCCACATTGCCTTCATGGTTTGGGAAGAGCCCATCACAGCCGCCATCAGCAGAATGATGGAGATCAGAAATGCTATGAAGACCCACTCGACGCGTTTCGCACGCTCGAGCGCTTCCTGCTTTTCGGGTGGCAGTTCGTAATCTGCGCCGACGGCATTCAAGGTTGCGCCTCCCGCGGAAGAAGAGTCGGCAGGTTTGGTTCGTGATCCTGGAGGTAGTCCCCGATTTTCTTCAACCACCCGTTCTCGCCGGGCGGTGTCGCGAACACGTGCTTTTTCTCGAATACGAGAAAGTTCGTCCTGGAAAAGCCAAGTTTTTCCAACGCCCAAACGGGAGCAGCTACCGGGCCGTTGAACCCGGTCATGTTCGCGGTTCGGACTGGGACGGCGCCCTTGCTTTGCACATGAGAGGCCAGCGCATCACCTTCCGGGACCGCAACCCTGAGGCCCCGCAGTCTTTCGGGAGCCCGCACTCCCATAGGCAACCCGACCGTGAACTGCTCATCGAAATAGGGACGAGTGAGACCCACGCTTTTGGACCAAGGTGTCGTAGCGTCTAAGCCGGAGATCACAAGATCCAATTCGAAGTGCTCGAGCGCATCCATGCGCGTTTGTTCGTTGCCCCAGAACCAGAGGGGATCGGCATTGAGAGTATGCGCGAAGTCCCGGACGAGCGTCACTTCGAGCCCCTTTGGCTCGCCGCCTGTGCGAATAACCCAAGGTGGATTCTCCGCTAGACCGACGCGTATCTTGTGTTCGCGCTCGACACGTTCGGTGGTTCTCTCCGGGTCACGCGGCAAATTGGCGCACCCAAGGTTGACCAATAGCGGGATGAAAACGAGAAAGTGGACCTCTCGTATGCGCGCTTGCAATAACCGGATGGCGAGATGGAAGCGAGTCTTCATCCTCTCTCGCTGATGCGGAGAACACCGCTACGATCTCACTGGTAAGAATCTCAGCCTGATAAGGTCTTAGACCACCATCAGGCGCGGCAAACCCGAGGTAGCAAGAGCCTCGCTGTGTGCGTTCCGCTTATGGGCCAGAACGCCCAGACTCTGCGTGAATAGGTACTTCGTCGCGGCCCTTGCGGAGACGGGTTTTGAGAAGTAGTAGCCCTGCCCAAACTCGCACTGCCATTTTTCTAGTTCGTCAGCTTGCCGCGCCGTCTCAATGCCTTCGGCCGTTACTCGGAGACCGAGGCTGTGAGACAAGGCGAGGATTGCTTTGATGATCATGCCGCTGTTCGGTTGCTCCATCTGGCCCACAAACGACCGGTCGATCTTCAGACCACTCAGGGCGAAACGATGCAAGCTGCTCAGTGAGGAATGCCCGGTACCGAAGTCGTCCAACCACACCTGCACATTGCGATGTCTAAGCTTCTCAAGAGTGCGGGCAACCACTTCAGGGTTATCTATGACCGATGTTTCGGTTATTTCCAGATGCAGCGCTTCGGGCGGCAGCTTATAACGGTCCAGGCACTCGTCCACCAGAATCGGAGTGTTTTCTCTCCCGATTTGCGCGCTTGCGACATTCACATGCATTGTGAGCGCTTCCGCGCCGGGGACCTCTTGGCGCCAGAAGGAAAGCTGTCGGCACGCCTGATCCAACACCCAATCACCGAGCGGGATGATCAGCCCGGTCTCTTCGGCAACGGCCACAAACTCGTCTGGCCGAACCAGACCACGGGTCGGGTGCCGCCATCGGACCAGCGCCTCAAAGCCAACGAGTTTCCTCGTTGTGAGATGCACTTGAGGTTGGTAATGGATGACAAACTGGCGTTCTTCAAGCGCATGGCTTACTTCGCCCGCCAGAGTGAAGCGTTTCGCCCAATGCTGAAAGGCGGGCCGGGACAACGGATGGTTCTGTCCATCGAGAGACTGAAGGAGATGTGTGATCTCGAGCCGTCGCGCATACAAGCGCTTCAGTAACTCTTCGGTGAGTTCCTCGAAGGGGACCGCCGATAATCTGTGATCGATTCTCTTTCCCTTAGGATTCAATGGGTTAGCTCCGTCCTGGCGTCGTCTAACTTTGGCAGAATGATTCCAACTCCCCGCTCACCCCTGATATCAATGAAAAGCCGAAGATTATCCCCGTACTGAAAGTCCAGACAGAACTCGCCCATTTCGTTGGCACTCGTCTTCTGCATAACCTGGTCGGGACTCAGGAGGACGATTTCCGCGCCATCGACCTTAGCGGTGGAATCTCCGTTTTCGAGTATTTGTCCCGTGAGCGAATAACGGTGCTGAACTGTATCGGATTCAAGTTGCAGATCGACGACGAATGCACCGGATTCCACCGTGATTTGCCGCGTTGATCTCGCGCCCGAGCGCACTCCCGCAAGTGCTGGCGTCAGAGCGCTATCGAACACCACCGAAGCAAAATCCGTCACCTTTTTCCACCAGGGGGCGGATTGGTTGTCCGGAAGAGCGTCCTTTACGAGCCGCAGGACCGCCGATGAGGGCTGGTACTCCCCTTCTCGGGTCAAGAGCTCATATACTTGGCTCCAAAACGTGAATGAAGATTTACATTCGTCACAGTTTTCCGCTGAAGCTTGCATCAGATTAGCTCTTTCCGGCGATATCAGTCCGCGGGCGAAATCCACCCATTCAGTGGTTGAGAAGTGACTCATTGCAGGCTGCCAGTCTGATCGGTTATCCCGACCCATACTTGAAAGGGCGTAACGCGTCCCCGGAAATACAAAAATATTGAAATCAGAGAGAACCAGCTCGGGCGATGAGTTTGAAGGAAGCCCAATGGTACGGGTGAGGATAATGCTCGCGCACTTTTTTGCTCGCCAGCCGAAAAGCCTCGACTTTGCCAACGTTCTCCAGCCCGCCATAAAACTGCTTCATAAAATCCGCCGTGCTCCGATCGTCAACATCCCACAGAGAAAGCAGCAAAGAGCACGCGCCCGCATACAGCAGACCTCGCGTAAGACCGATCAGTTCATCGCCCTCTTCAACCGCGTTCATTCCCGTTACGCATCCACTCAGAGTCAACAATTCTACGTTCAGATCCATCCGGTAAAGGTCGTAAAGGTTCAGTTGACCATCACCGAGCTGAATGGCGGAAAAAAACGGGCTGTCGGGACGAAATTGGCCATGGCTTGCGATGTGGATGAATCTGCAGACCTGTCCCTCCTGTAACAATCGTTGCCCGGTCGCTTCCGCTCCAAGAAATACCCTGGGTTGGCGGAGCATCTTCGCCACGACTTCCACTTCTTCGCGGATAAAAGGTGTCCGCGTATCGTCAATCCCAAAGACGAGCGACGGATCTGTTTCCTTCGCTGTCAGGCGGACGGGATGGGTGAAGATACTCGCACTCGGTGCATAGCAGATTCCAAAACGATCAATCAGGTATTCGCTTCCATCGTAAAGTGCGTGGAACGGTAAGGAATGCAATGGCCCGTATGGGACGACTACGAGATCCCTACCCTCCACCAACTTCTCCACTGGTCCAATAAGGCTTGCATATAAGGCCTGTAGATGGCTGTGAGCGGAACGTAAAAGCGCGTTCCCAAATTGTTCTCGATATCGGTCTCTGAAGTGGGATTTGGAAAGCTGGAATTTGAGCAGCCGCAGGCTCTGGGCCACATTCGCCGCGGGCGCCAGCTTGAGGAAATTGAGCGTCTCGCTTGTGACAACAGCCGCGTGTACCGTGCCCTCGATCGCAAAATACTCGATCAGGGCCATGCGCGCGCCAAGCGACTTTCGAATCTCATCGAGAGAAGCGGCCCTTGAATTGCGCAGTGCGGCGCCCACATTATCCGACGAAGGAGCTTTAAGCAGCAGGTTCGAAAGCTTCCGTTCCCGCTGTCTGATCTCGACGCTGAGCTTTGTACGCTGATCCGGAGAAAGCCCGTCGCGAGAGAGCTGCTCACGTTCAAGACGGTTGTGATACCAATTCAACTCGGCCCGCAGCTCTTGCGCCCGGTGGTCCGTGGCAGTGTCTGAAGAGTTAAGCGGCCCGGTGGACGGCCCTGCCATGATCAGATCTCGAAGAGTGCGGGATTTAGCCGCCTCCACATGCGCGAAGGCTTCCTCCGCCGTACAGTCCTCGTCGATGCGATCCAGACACAGCTTGGTCATCCGGGAATAGACATCGGTTCTGCTACGCATGAAGCCGATTTTCAGTTCCTCTTTGGCAAGACTGCTCCTGAGTGCCTCCAGAGCATCGCGAGCAACCTCATAAGACTTGTAAGCGGCACGAGGGTTCAATGACGCTTCGAAGATTTGGCCCTGAAGAAATTGTGCTTGATGCGCCAAATTAGGAATATCCAGGCTCTTGAGCACATGCAATGCTTCGCGGCAGTATTGGTTTGCCGCATCTAGCTCGGACTTAGCGAGCGATATCTTCGCTAAGAGCAACAGGCAGTGCACTTGCTTACTGGGCAGATGAGCGGAACGAAAAAAACTCTCCGCCCGAGACGCGAATTCCTCAGCTTGTAAGGGGTCGTTTTGCTCGACCAGCACGACCGCGCGGTAAACGTCCAGAAGGTGGATCCAGACCTGGTTATTCTCACTGCGCAGGAGCTCTCTCGCCTCACTGAAAAGCGTCAGGGCTCGGCTGGAATTCCCTCCTAAACTCAATGCGATGGCAAGATTTGTCAGGGCTCGGGCCGATTCGAAATTCATCCCGAGTTGTTGAAAGCGGTGATAGCTGTTCTCCGCCATCTCGGCGGCTTCAGAG
>JBJMGJ010000454.1:0-3791 GCA_045807965.1 Bryobacteraceae bacterium
ACGAGCGGCTTGTCGCCGAGCGGATGTTGTTGCCCAGCCGTTTTCGTGTCAACGGCCGCCGAGCATTCTGCTGCTGCTGCTGCTTCAGCAGTGGGACGAATCGGATGGATTGACATTGCCCAAGCATGGAGATGTCGATCCCTTTGCGACAACTTCAGAAAGTTGTAATCGTCCTTAAGCCCAAGGTGATCGGTGGCACTGAAATGAGAATAGGCGACGTATCCGCCGTATCGACAGAGTTCGTCTTCTTCTGAGTCTCTGATGGCGACAGGACGAAAGGAATCCGGGATGGAGGTGGTGGGCTTGAGTCTACGTTGATGAATGCATGGTCTATAATCACCATTCCGGCAACGTCCTCCGGGAATCTGGACTCATACGATCGGCCGATGAGACCACCAATGGAAAAGCCGACGAGGAAAAAGGGACCCCGGACCCTAGCGTTCGCAGGATATCGTGGATTTCTTCTACTCGATTCGCGCACATTGGCACCATTTTCTCGGATCCGGCACGGTGGGAGAGTCCGTTTGAGATTCGCATCGGCCGACATCGCGCGGGAAGGGCGTACCGTGCAGCAAACACGCGAACCATTCCTACCCTTTCCTCTGCCGCGAAATCAGCAATACGTTCGATTGATTTACCTGATCCGAAGCAGCAAAGCGGACCATGACATGGCGATCGTTGCTTCATCAAGTTTGACGACGCTCGATGTCTTCACGCGTCAACTTAAAGCGAACGCCGGTATTTGCAACTCTGATACGAAGGTGTTCTGTTCCTGGGTCCCTACGGGGATCGCGCTCATGCCGGAGTAGCTTGTAATTCGACACGTAATTAGAATCGGTCTTCTTTCCGACTTTTCCAAATTAGAGAGTATGACTTCTCAGCCCAGATCTAAACGAATAACATCCCCGAAAAGCTTCGCGCTTGATCAGCTCTGGGTGCAACAAGCGAAACGACGCTTGCAGCGGGATGCTTCACGACGGAACGAACAGCGCGATTACGCCTTTCGTAGCATGATACTTTCCATTCCGGTCGGCAAAGTGAGCACCTACGGCGGCGTTGCCGCAGCCGCAGGATACCCACGGTATCATCGCGCTGTTGCACGACTGTTACGAACGGATCCCGTCGATCAGTTGCCCTGGCATCGCGTAGTAGGCGCGGGGGGTGAGATAAAGCTGCCCGGAGTTGCGGCTCACGAGCAACGATTGCGTTTAAGTTTAGAGGGCGTGCAGTTTAAGGGGAAGAGAGTTGATATGGAAAGGTTTGAGCATCCGCTTAAGCCGTGGGAGGTATACAGATGATTCCCGCTGCGCCGAAGTGCAAGTCGCCTGAGAAACTAGCGAAATATCTCCGTCACAAACTCATCCAAGTAGTCACGCCAATTAGTCCATGCATGATAACCTCCAGTTTCCTTGGTGGTCGGAGTGAGGCCGTACTTCTTTAGAAGAGTAACTGTTGCGGCACTGCTTGCGTTCGCAATATCGTACTTTCCAACACCCACCCAATACAGCTTGAACGGTTGACCCGACTTTTTGTACTCACCGAGGTCCGTTCGCTCCTCTTGTTCTCTCATTTCCGGGAACCAGCCGGAACTAAACACACCGATATACGCAAACAGATCCGACCGAGCGAGTGAAATGTCGAGCGTTTGCAACCCGCCCATCGACAGGCCAGCGAGGGCTCGGTGATCGCGGTCCGCGACTGTCCGGTAGTTCTTGTCGGTATAGGAGATGGCGCTCCCGGTAAGGTCCTCGTTGAACTTGTCGTGGCCCATCGTGTTCTGACCGGTCCGCAATTGGAACTCGCGCGAGATGTGACCGGCAGGCATGACGACAATCATCGGCACAGCCCTGTGTCCCGCAATGAGGTTGTCCAGGATGGCACCGGCGCGGCCTACTGTCGGCCACGAGTCATCCGTGTCGCCGCCTCCGTGCAGCAGATACAGAACGGGGTAGTTCCGGGTATCACGCTCGTAGCCTGGTGGCGTGTAAACGTGCATGCGGCGCAGGCCTCCCACCGCCGCTGACTGATACCAGACGCTTGCAATAGCTCCATGGGGAACACCAGCTCGGTACTCCAGGAACGGGGCACCGGGAATCTCGTACATACTTCTGACGAAATTTAGCGACTCACTTGAGAGAGGATTGCGCGGGTCGGTGGTCTGAACGCCATCCACAAGGAAGGTGTATCTGTACACTCCGGGCTGGATCGGACCGATTTGGATGGACCAGACGCCATCCGGGCCCTTTGTCATGCTGGATCGCTCGGACTCGGTTTTCAACTGCTCCGGCGTAATGCCGGGCGTAGCGTCCCTGCCTTCGGCCTGCAGCTTAACCTGCTGTGCTTGCGGCGCATATAGACGGAATGTGACTCTACCCTGAGCGTCGACTTCTGGCGACCGCAACGTATCGTTTGGCGTCCGCTGTTGACCGACCGCTGAAGTCAACGCGGCACAAAGAACGAGAGCTGCCCCGGCACGACGGAGCGAGCGCCTGATGGTCAATGACATCAATGATGAGTCCTCCTGGATGAGAGAATCGACAGTCTAGCACCGTAGGAACTGCGCCCGTAGCGGATTTCGTTTCGGATACACGCATGCGCTCGAAAGTGCGTCAGGAACCCTACGCAGCCAAGTTCCCCGACAGTACTGGAAAAGCTGCGAGGAAGAAGTCTCGAATGAAGCGTGTCTAATCTGTAAGCACCATGTCACTGCGTACGATGAGAGAGGCGGGCATAAACTTCGATAAGAACCCGCTCGCACTCCACCCCGAACGCATCGTGTTTCCGAGCGGGAAGCGAGCGCCCACCTCACAGCCTCCGCCGCTTGCCTTCAGTTTGGCCGCCTAGTCCATTTACTGACGAAGACTCCTATCTACTCCAAGCTTCGCGTAGAGGTTCCATGAACATTCAAAACATCCGTACAATTCCAGGTCCGAATGTATACAGCCATCAACCTGTCCTGGTGATGACGCTCGATCTCGGGGGCCTCGCGGGACGCGAAAGCTACGAAGTCCCCGGTTTTGTAGATCGCCTGCTTACTTTGTTGCCCGGCTGTTATGAGCACTACTGTGGGCTCGGTCGTCCCGGCGGCTTCGTCGAGCGTCTTCGCGGCGGTACGTACTTTGGGCACATCGTCGAACATGTCGCCTTGGAACTGACAGACCCCGTAGGCATCTCCACAAATCGCGGCAAAACAGTGGACGCTGGGGTACCGGGGTGCTACCTGGTTGCCGTAACCTACAAGGCGGAACAAGCCATGAAGGCTCTCCTGAGAACGGCAGTTGAGCTTGTCCAGGCCTTGGTCGACGACAAGCCATATCCTCTTGAGGCCGCTTTGGAACAGGCGCGAGATTTAGTGCCGAGGTATGAGCTCGGCCCAAGCACGACAGCGATTGTAAGTGCAGCGGAAAGGCGTGGTATTCCCTGGGCCCGCGCCGACCAGAATAGCCTCGTTCGACTGGGCACGGGAAAGTATACCCGGTACATCCAGGGAACGATATCGGGTAATACGCGGGCGATTGCTGTCGACATAGCGAGCGACAAGGAGCTGACTAAACAATTACTGCGGAAGGCAGCGCTGCCCACTCCAAACGGCTGTGTCGTGAGAACGCGGGAGGAAGCGATCGCGTGCCTCTACCAATCGCAACCACCCCTTGTGGTGAAGCCACTCGACGGCAATCAGGGCAGGGGTGTGTCTCTGAACCTCAGCACCCCGGAGCAAGTCAGTGACGCCTTCGATGCCGCATCCGAGATCTCTCCGGATGTGATCGTTGAAGAGATGCTTCGCGGGTACG
>JBJMGJ010000455.1:0-10220 GCA_045807965.1 Bryobacteraceae bacterium
CGCGTTTGACTGTCATCTTGAGCAAAAAGAGCAAAGTTCGTATTCACCTGTCTCGCTCCAGGCACAGCGGATTGAGGATACGCTGACCCAAACTCCTGATTTCTTTGTTCTATATTGTTCTTGAGCCGGATAGTGGCATCCGTCACCGTGAAGAATTGACCAGCTGTTCCTCCCAGCCAAGCTTGACCTAAGTGACCCGGAACAGATCCGAAATTCGACAACTGTATCGCCGGTTCTGTAGGAAAGGATCCTAGACCCGCATTACCCGGTATGATGATCGTCGAGTCGATCAGGTCCGCTGCCGGCCCATTAAATGTAAACTCATGGCGATCGCCATTCACAGACAGTTCGATGACGTCCACGGCAGCGCCAGTAACAATCCTGCTCACCGCCGTGATAGGATCCCAATATTCGTAGACGCTTAGACTTGGCAAGTCGGTCGCCAGTTTATACGTAATTGTAGGAAGTAACTGAGCTCCCGTCGCGAGTGGTCGAGAGAACGGAACATTGACGGTCATCTGTTGAGGGTCAAGGACGGAGGTTACGAATCGTATCTCCTCTCCGTCAGAGACGGCTGATCCAATTGTCCTGCCATGAGGCGTAGTCGTGCTGAAGGTTGCCTGACTCGAAGCAGAACCAACGATTAAGGTTCCGCCAATTTCCGGGTCGGCTCCCATCCCGGCTTGAAAAAGCACACCGTAAGGCACCTGCCCCGTAGGCAATAGGCTCGACAAGTAAGTTCGAATCTCGAAGGCTGTTCGTCTCCTTCCGTTACTCCAGGCCGAAGTGAGAGTTCTGGTTCCGGTCTTATCAAGTCGCCTAGTGTTTTCTACTACCTGCTGAGCTCGTACAGATGAAGCGGGAAACCGATCGCCGGTCGTAACCTTAGCTGCGACACCATACGAGGGCTCAAGAGCCGCATAGAAGCGCGTTGAATTCGAACGTATATAAGGTGGCATTGGTTATCCTTGGCTAACCATTAGGTCAAACTTTAATCGCGCGAGCTGTATAAAGCCCAATCCACCAGTTCGAGGCGATTGAAACTGTACGTCGTAAACGCCAGAAAAGAATATTCCGTCGCCCCAATCGCCGGAGTTCTTCCTTAACAGCACTGAAACAGCCTCAACGTAGTAGTGAATCCAGCGATCCGTGTCCTCCAGCAAATTCGCACTGGTCCAGATATCAGCTGTTGCGCTTAGTACTCCGGATACGGAACAAAACTTCTCATGTTGAGAATTCTTGAGTCCTGAGCTGTATAAGCACACCCTCGGATACCCCAATCGCGAATCAGTGTCGCCGAGATCGTTCACAACCGAACTCATGATGACGTGTTCCGAATCGACGGACGGTATATTCGTTCCATTCGAAAGGGCAAGGTTCGTGAGTTCCTGAGCCAGCGCCGAGTCCGATGTCAGAAGGTCGGATACTTTCTGGATTGCCAGCAGCGTCAAAGGCAACATAATCATCCCCTTTGAAGCCGTTTTGATAACGCAACATTGAAGTCCCCACTTTGCCCGGGGCTGGGCTTCCTGCCGATCGCAGCGCCGGAGGAAGGCATGTGCCACGACTGATCTAGACGCAAGGGGGTTTCGGTTTGTAAGCCGAGGCTGACCTGAGAAGTTCCAGCGTAGACATTCCATCCCGATGCGTTGGAAGGAATATCTGCTCCAAGTTCCGAAAACGCGACCTGGACAGTGGCTGCTCCATTTATTATCGCGCCCGCCACCGGGCTCGCCGCGCTCTCGTCCTCACTTTGATGTCCGATCCAGGAAACCTGAGCGAAGATCGCAGGCGCACTAATGGTGCCTTGAGAGACAGAAATCGTCGGCAGCCCTGGCTTTGGCAGCGGGTGAGCTACAACCCCGACCCCAGAAGCCATAACAAGGTTGAACGCTTGACTTGCCTGTTGCTGATATTCATTCCATTTTCCCTGAAATCGCGTATTCAACTGAACGTTGTAAGCTTCAGCGTAGATCCTTGCCAAAGAGTTGAAACAAATCCAGCGATACAGAGGTGAACTCACAACCACGTTCTCTAATCCAAGTTCGGATGTTCCTGTCCACTGTCCTGGTGCTCCTGTTTGAAGTAGACACAACAAAATCTTATCCCCAATCTCATCTGATGCGAGCCGAATTTTCGTCTCAACATCGATACCGTGGGTGGATGAGATTTGAACGAGCGAGCTCTCAAATCGCAAGAGATCGTCGAGGGTGACTACATCAGAGTCAGTGAAGAGAGCCATATTTATTTCGTCGAAGGAGAACTTGTGTTCTTTTTCGCGATCGCTTGCGACTGAAATTCTGGATCGCTGATAATCGCAACTTGAACGCGTCTTGCAATATCAGCTTTCTCTACCGCCCGTTTGGTAGCTTCCTGGTGTTCGTAGTACGCAGCCTTTTGCTCCGTGCTCGCTAGTATCGCTCGACCCTCAAGGATCATCTTGGCCGCAACCGGTCGAGATGTTTCCGCGACGAGACCTGCTTTCCCTCCATCGGGAGTCTCTAAGCTAATAACAACAGGGTATTTGTCAACAAAGCTCTCTTCAATCTCACGAAGGCGTCGGAAATACTGCTTCACGTCCATAGTCGGCTCCTCTTTCAAAGGGAGAGCTACGTATCGTAGCTCCCTTATTACATATTGTTGTTAGCTGTTTACCTGAACGGCAAAGTTGTTGCGAAGTACGCCGCACCCGTACAGCACGTCAACCGTAAATTGTTGAGACAGCGTGTTCGGCTGATAGCTCATAACCACTCGGATCCCAAAATTGCCCATCTCGGCGTACTCGGCCACTGCTCCAGTTCCAGGTAAGGGCTGAGGCAAGCGACGAATGACTAAACCGAGAGCATCGCGTGTGAAAGCCAGATTATGAGTGTTGACCGTCGTGGTTCCCGTCGCCGGTACAAATTGCGACCGAAAGATGAAGAAGTCTTTCATCTTGCCGACGTTGCCTTCGACGAGAGCTTTAAGGCCAGCTTCTCCGGAAGAATAGTACTCGCTGAATCGCGGAATTTGCCGGATCTGGGAATACGTATTTGAATCCACGACCAGGTACTTTGGTGCTGTAGCAGGAACTTTAGCAGCAAATAGAGCTGTTTCGGCTCCATCGATTGTCGCCTCGGTGATCGCAGTACCCGGTGTTCCAACCGGGTTGTTCGCCGTAAATTGACCGTAGAGGCTCAGAAGATCACGTTCAACACGTTCAGCAAGTGCGATCACGGCCGGCTGCATATATGCTTTGAGCAGCTCTGGGTAAGCGATCGCCTTGGTAACATCTGGAATCTGAAACGTGGCCTCGGCGTGCGTGTTGAGCACAATCTGTGCGTTACCTAGGCTCGGGTTCTGGGGAGTCACGGTACCGCCTTCAGCTATGTTGTTCGCAACCAGAACCGGCGGGATAGGTACATTGACCGTGTCCCCGGCGTGAGCAAGGATTGGTTCGTAGTCCCGGTTCACCAAATTACCCATGACGAGATTTCCCGTAAGTGCTGGTAAAGCATCGGCGGCAACCAGCTTAACTATCGCGTTTGCCAGATTGGCAGATGTGATTAACGACATAAGTCTCCTAGTTTGAAGTGCGACGAATCTCTCCGCCGCGTGTACTTCCCCGGTGCTTGCCGAATTTCGGAAGCATGGGAATAGATGCTAATGTTTGCGGAAGTGAGAAGTGTCACATACCACGCATGGCTTGTGAAGCTAGCCGCGATATCTCTTGTCGCACTTGATCAAGCTCGTCTTTGTTCATTCCTGGGCGAATGCTATTAAGATCCACGGTCGAAACGCCTGGAGCAGACTTTGCACTGGATTGTGCTCCACTGCCGCCGGCGATGCGGGCCGGCAGAAGCTCTGGATTTTCTTGCACAAACTTCGCAAGGTATTCCTGCATCGTGTTGTCTCGATCCCGCGCCAATAAACGTCCGTCATCGGTGCGGACGATATCATCCTTTACGGCACGAAATGCAAGATCCACTTTGGCAACCCCGAGCCTTTGCAGTTCACTGCGTATCTGTGAGCTCCGGTCCGTCTCTTCGGCCTGAGCGCGTGCCTTGCGATTCTCTTCGACCAACTGATTCAAACGGGTTTCGAGTGATTCTCTCCGCTTGCGCTCGTCGTCAAGCTCTGCCTTGTAAGCGGGCTCAGATTTCTGATGCTCACCGCGCACAAACTCTTCGAGTGCCTGCCGCACGACGTCTCGAACGTCGAGCGCCTTTGTTGGTTGAGGTTCTTGCTGCCCTTGATCTAACATTCCGATCCTTTCTTACATGCTGAATTGCGCATTGATTTCTCGCGCAATCTGATCCTTCATATCTTGCCGCCCGTCGTTCAAGTACTTGAGCGCTAGCCGCTGGTACACTTGCCGTTTCAATGTTGGCGAGTCAATCCCAACGCCCAAAAGATCCTTAGCGTCCTGCAGGTCTGTCGAAAAGTCTGTAATATCGACTTCGTCTAGTCCTGAAACAGCAATAAGAACTCCATCCTGTCGAGCGTTGCTAATCGCATTCAACAGCTGGCGAATTGATTCTTTGACAACCGAGCTGTAAGTTCGAAGAACTTCCTGCGTGATGGCAAAGTCCATTTGTTTGCTCAGCGCTGATTGAGCATGCCCGCTCACCATTTCGCCAGAGGCTTGTGTAAGGTAGCATACTCGATAAATCTCTTCTTTCAGTGACTCGAGATTGCTCGCTGCGATCTGGTAAACTTTGCCATCCGGTTCCGTCCAGCCAAAGCGATCCGTGGGCCCTAGCTGTATGTAGTAACTTTCTCCTACAATCTGGTTCCATTCCCGATCCGAGTAGATGACCGGCATTGCAAATAGGCCCATGGTGATGGCCCAGCTGAGAGCGTTGGATTTATTAAAGTGTTCGATCTGTATGTGAGCTGCCTTGTTCATCAGCCACAGGCCTTCGCTCACTTGCATAGAGATCAGAGGGACTCTCTGCTCGCGGCTGAAGGCATGCAGACCGCCGTCTACCAAGACTATGCCCGGCGAGTTGTCACCTTCGACTCGCCGATAAACTCGAAATTCCGAACGATCATAGTAGCGCCAATAAGTCTCTTCTACGACGTCAGGAGACTCCACTCTGGGTTGCCGTCGTATCTTTTGTCGAAGGACGACCCATTCGTAATCCCCACATTCGTCAACGCACCAGTTGATTAGATCTTCAGACTGGTACTGAACGATATAGGCTCGCGATAGACCCGTTGCATCTTCTTCGGCTCTATTGTTTGGAAGCTTCGCTATGCGCGGGAAGTCTACGAGGACGTGAGTCTCGCCTGCGATCAATAGGTCTATTAGACAGCGTCTGAAAAAGTCTGTTAACCTTGTGCCACGACGGTCGCAGTTGTCCACAAACTCGGATAAGAATTCTTTTCCACTCTCGAGTCCGCCTTCGAACTGAATGCTCGGTTCTCGACGGAAGAGAGTGGAAGCATACCAGTCAACGATCGAACCGATGTAATTTTGGTAGAAGACGCGTTGCAGACGCTCTCCATATACGTCCAACGGTTCCTTCTGCCGGCGGAGCAGATACTCACTTGCGCGTTGTTTGAAGTCGAGGCCCCCGGCGTACAGGTCACGGTACATGCGCAACATGTGCTGCCGCCGCTTGTGATCGGGATGCTCTCGATCGATCTCAATCATCTAGCTTTCCCGCCCCGCGACGCCGCACTTTTGCCGATTCATTCCCTGCACGCCAACGAATGTAAATCGCCTCCGAGGCGAGTGGACCGAATCTGCGCTACCTAAGTTAATGCTGCGAAAGGAGATAATTTTTGCCTGATGCTTGTGATTAAGTCAAAAGACTACTCGGCGCGTTGAGAACTAGACGGGGAATTACCTTGAGGGCCCACCTGCGGTCCGCGGCAGAAGATGCCCAAGCGATCTGACTTTTAAAGGAACCGATCCCAAACTTTGTTGTTCTGATGACCCGGAATGCGTCTAACGGGGGATGATGCGTCGCATTCTGATCATTTCGACTTTGGCAGTTTTCGCTCTGATTTTAGTCGCGATCGCGATCCTCGGAAGCACGATCGACAAATTCCGGCCCCAGATCCAGTCCGAGCTTCAGAAGAAGCTCAATCGGCAGGTCTCTTTAGGCCACCTCGGACTGCGCATTATCCCTTTGTCGGTCAAAATAGACTCCTTGACGATCGGAGAAGATCCCGCCTTCAAAGCGGGAAGGCCCTTTGCGCAAGCCAAGGACGTACTTGTTAGTGTCCGAATTTTGTCACTCCTGACGGGTAAGCCCGAGGTGAAAAGCCTAACTCTTGACAAACCGGCGATTGAGCTGGTCAAGAACGTGAAAGGAGTTTGGAATTTCTCAACCCTGTCCGCGAATGACAACAGGACGGACGATTCAGACCAGCTATCACTCGATCGGTTGCGAATCGAAGACGGCACGGTCGGTCTCACGGATCAATCCGCTGGTGAGCCCCGGGTGCTCTATCACGGAATCAACTTGGACCTCGATGGATACGGGCCTGGCAAACAGTTCGGATTGGAACTTGGATTAAGCTTGCCGGGCCAGGGCCGACAGGAGTTCGCGTTCAAGGGGAAAGTTGGGCCGATACAACCGGGTAATTCGGCCGCCACGCCTGTCATTGGCCACATCAAGGCTAAACAACTTTCGCTCTCTTCGTTGAATCGGCTTTTCCCCGGAGTCCTTCCCGCTAGAACGGATGGCGTCGTTACGGCCGATGCGGACATCTCCACGGCAAAAGAAACGGCGACTGTGAAGGGTGACGTCAAGTTGGAGAATACGGAACTCCGCGGGAATAAGATCCCTTTCCCTGTAGCTGCTCAGTTTGATGGCAGAGTCAATCGGGCTACGGACCAACTCCAACTCCGTTCCGGATCTTTCAGGTTGGGCGCTACCGTATTTACAGCTTCTGGAAATGTGGATGGCGGGAAGAAGCCGGCCATTCTAGACATCCACCTTCACACCGCGAACTCTTCACTTCAAGAAGTCGCGAAGCTCTCCGGCGCCCTTGGCCTTGCGTTCAATCCCGCTTACCAGGTGAAAGGAACGATATCAGCGGATCTCGCCGCCAAAGGTCCGGTCGATGCGCCGCAATTGAACGGCTACTTCAACGCCAAGAACTTGGAAATTGGCGGCGGAGATATCAAGCAACAGATTAAGGTAGCCGCAATCGATGTAACCTTGTCTCCGGACCTGATTCAAGCAAAGCCATTCACAGCGGTTAGCGGATCAACGTCGCTGCACATGGCCGGTTCGCTGGCGCACTACAATTCGCAGAATCGAACAATTGATGCCACCGTAAGCACATCGAACGCCAACATCGCAGAGCTCCTTGACATGGCCAAGGCATACGGCTTGGATGGCACAGCCGGTGCGTCTGCAACCGGTACGCTTTCCGTGAACATGCGCGCGCAGGGCCGCACGGCTAACCTATCGAACCTTTCTATTTCGGGTAACGGCAGCATGGCAAATGCCACCCTGAGCACGCCGTCACTCACGAAACCGGTGACAGTCAACTCCGCCTCCCTGCAATTCGCTCAAAATAGTGCCTCAATCACTTCGCTTAGTGCTGCCGTCGGGACCACAAACATTCACGGCAACGTGTCCGCCAGGGATTTCTCTTCGCCTCAAGTCGAATTCGCGTTGTCGGCGGACAACCTAGACACCGCGGAGCTCGAAGGTCTCACGGCCGGTCCGGCGAAATCGACGGCTTCGCACGCTCAACAACAATCCAGCTTATTGAACGAAATGACTGGCTCTGGAACTCTTACCGCAACTCGGATCAAGTCAGACGAGATCGTTCTGAGTAATGTGAAGGCATCATGCAAGCTCGACCGCGGAGTCGTACAGTTGTCCCCGGTTACTGCTGAACTCTTCGGCGGAAAGCAGGAAGGTTCGTTAACGCTTGATCTTCGCCCGGCGAAGCCCCTGTGCTCCATAAAGTCCAACCTGTCAGGAGTCGATTCGAATGCCCTCCTTTCGGCTGTAAGCTCTGTTCGCAATACTCTTTATGGCACTCTAACCGCGAATACTGCTCTTTCGTTTGTCTTGGGGCAGTCTGCCGACCTGGCAAAAACCTTAAATGGGAACGTCGAATTCCAGATCGCAAATGGACAGCTCAAGAACATTAACATTCTTAACGAGGTGGCAAAGATCGGCAAATTTCTCAACAATGCCCCCACTCAGTCGGGTGCAGAGACCGCGTTACACAAATTATCCGGTACTCTGCTGATTAAAAACGGGATCGCATCCACAAATAACCTGACTGCGGTACTAGATGCCGGATCGTTAGCTGCGAATGGTCAGTTGAGCTTAGTCGATCAAGGTCTTAACATGCATGTCAATGCCGTTCTGGCGAGCCAGGTGAGTCAAACCGTCGGTGGCTCTGGAATCGGCGGCTTCTTGAGCACGGCGCTTTCTAACTCCAAAGGAGAACTTGTCGTACCCGTCAACATAACTGGGACCACCAGCCATCCGATTGTTACTCCAGATGTGCAGGCGCTCGCTCAAATGAAAGTGAAAAATCTTCTACCGACGTCTGGAGATCCCAGTAAACTCACCTCGGGCGTCGTCGGCGCTCTTAACGGCAACAAGGGAATCGGCGGTGTGCTCAACCAGGTTGTGGGCGGACAGCAACCTCAGAAGTCCGGCAAGCAGGAAACCCCGGATCAGAATCCATTGAACTCCATCTTCAACCAGCTCGGGAAAAAGCCAAAGACATAGGCTCTCACCTTCCAGACTTTGGGAGATGACGAGATCCGCGACCATGCAGGCCTGGCATACCCCATTTGGAATGAATCCTCATCGTCGAGGATCAGATGAGCCTCGCTGGTCACGAATGCGGAGCCACATACGCGAGGAAAGAAGTTCCCGTTTCTGATGGTCACCGAACCTTCGAACAGGCTTCCGATCAGGCTTTCTTGACGCCAAACCTGCTCCTCGATTGAATCACCGAGGCATAAAGACAGGCCAGTTTTCCGCTCGGACCTGTTCCGCAGGGAGAGCGATCATTCCATGGCCGCACATTCCGAGATATCCGGCATTGTTGAAGAAAATTACACCGGCCGAGCAAGTGGGGTCTGCAGGTTCGCACAAAAGCGCGCCGACCATAGCATCGGAGCATCGGAGCCACGTGGCTCGTTGATGATGCCACAACGAAAATGGTCGAACTCCTCTCTAAATAGAGTTAAACGTTCCGATAGCGGTCCGCTTCCGAGCAGCGGCCCGCCCTCAATGAGGAGAAGGGTGGACTCCCCTCCTGTGCGGGAGTCGACGATATGGATGCGGCGTTCCGGCGGCACGGGATAGGATACGTCATTGTGTTGAAATACTCGATCGCAAACAGCTAGCCGATGCCGAGCCTCGCCTTGGCGCGCAGGCTTGGCCGGAGCTCTACTGATGCCGCGGGACAGCGTTTGCGACCCGCCCTGTGCGGCTCGTTTCTTACTGAGCTGCCAGCTCAATTAGCTGCGAAGATCTTTTACAATGCTCCTAAGGCCCGGGTATCCGATGACTGGGTGCGACTCGTGAATGAACTCTCTTTCCTGCGGAGTTTATCGTTCTCGCCGCCAGGACTCAAAAGCACGGACCTCATCCCTGATGTGGCTATCGGACCCAGTAAAGGTCATTTACTGATCACTGACCGGTATCCAAAATTTCTTCGCCATCAATTGATTGAGCTCGGTTATCTGAAGAGTGCTCATTCTTCGACATCCGATTCCGTGGTTTTCAATGCTCATCCGAGACTCACGGGCAAGCTCTCATCGGATCGTCTCGTCGGGTATTCGAACGTGGACGGGTTTGGTGCCGCGACGCCGGGCAAATTGCCTGTGATTAATGTTTGTCCCGGTTTCCGTAACGGTATCTTGCCGCAGGCCACGAAGGCCTCTGGGTTGCAACATCCCTCGCCACCGCGCGCCTGCTCACGGACGAACTCCTGGGAAGACCTTCGGAAATCGACCGTGCGCCTTACGTACCGAGCAGCACGCTAGCCACTCATATCTGAAATGGTCCGTGTCAGGGTAGACGGCGGGATCTCGCCGTCTCCTCCGGTACATGGGTAGCCGCGGCCATCTTCCTGAGCGGAACTCCGAAATTCCGAACTTCGGGGGGGCAACCTCGCGGGGCGTTGTGCGCGGTGGGCATCTGCTTTGAGTGCCGCGTCACCATCAATGGCCGCTCTGATTCAAGAAGTTGTCAGATTCAGGTGACAGAAGGGATGGTGATATCCACATCGTGAACATC
>JBJMGJ010000456.1:0-7740 GCA_045807965.1 Bryobacteraceae bacterium
ACAACTCTGGTCATCGTATCCGGTGCCCCATAGAACAGGAGGTCGGAGCATGACGACGGCCTTCATCATTAATCATTTGCCGATTATCACGCTGATCGTGCTGTGCGGCTGCGTGAAGTTGCGAGTGAACATCAGTGGTTCAAGATGGGCACCCCAATGGAACGTGCAGCTTGCAGCACGATTCGGAGTTTCGGAGCGATTCGAAACACACATACTTTAAAAGGCTAATTTTTCTCGTCCGCATTCTAGCGTTCCTGGCAAGAGGGGGAGCGGTTCTGGTGTACTTTGGCCCGGTCCTCCTCATCGTTAGGCCGAGCAGTAGCCCACCGCATCTGTTGCGCCCTGGGCCATCAATGCCGGAAGTGGAGTATGCGCGATGCCTGCCAGTCAACTAAATCTGGCGGTTTCAAGTTGACCTGATTCTATCTGTCCGATTCCGATCAGATGCGCCAAACTAAAAGCATGCCCGAGCCGTCCATCATCACTCGTGATCCCGAGATCATGAGCGGGACTCCGTGCTTCCGTGGGACTCGTGTGCCATTCCAGAACCTGCTGGACTATATCGAAACTGGGGACACGCTAGATGCGTTCCTGGAAGACTTCCCGTCGGTAACACGTGACATGGCTATTGAGGCACTTGAAAGCGCTAAGGCATCTCTGCTGGCTGTCATTAAATGAAAGTCCTGATCGACGAGTGTATGCCTTGGAAAATCGGCAGACACCTTGTTGATCACGACTGTGAGAGCGTCGTAACGGCTGGACTATCCGGTCAGACGAACGGTGATCTTTTGAGGCTGGCGGAAGCAGCTGGTTACGAATTGCTCCTTACTGTAGATCAAGGCATTCCATACCAGCAGAACCTCGAAGGTCTGCATATTGCGCTGATCATCATTCACGCACGATCTAACAAGATCGAAGTGCTGCTCCCGCATGTTGCAGCTGTGCTCGAAGCGCTGCGCTCGATTCAGCCGGGGCAAGTCGTGCGGGTGGGATAACGCTGCCGTGAAGAGTTGCGTCGCCAGCACTACGGCGAGGTGCACGGACGCCAGATTGTCTCCCGTGTTGCAAAAAGAGTCCTTTTCGCCCCTTCCCTGCCCCAAGGCTGGCCGATATGCCGATATTGCCGATGCCGTACAGTGGAAAACTGGTCCAAACCTCCGCCCATGACCATCCCGGATTATCAATCGTTGATGCTGCCCGTTCTCGTTGCCTCTTCCAAAGGAGAGGTCAGGATTGGGGCAGTTGTCGAGGCGTTGGCTAATCAACTGGGTCTTAGCCCCGAAGAGCGCAGCGAGCTGTTGCCATCCGGAAAGCAAACGCTTTTCGGAAACCGCGTGCATTGGGCAAAGACGTATTTGGCACAGGCGGGCCTCATAGAGAACACGAGACGCGGCCATTTCAAGATCACGCCGCGCGGGCAGCAAACGCTTGCCGCTCAGCCGTCGCGCATCGATAATGCTTTCCTCAGCCAGTTCGAAGAGTTCCAACAGTTCAAGAGGCGAGCGCGAGATGCACAGTCCGGACCCACTGAGGCTCAGGCTGAAGCGGAGGAGCGAGCCTTCGGTATCGCGACCGAGACGCCAGATGAAATCATGCGGCGCGCGCAAAAGCAGATCGATGCCGCGCTTGCTCACGACTTGCTTGATCGCGTCCGAGCCGCACCGCCTGAGTTTTTCGAACGGCTAATCGTAAATCTGCTTCTCAGCATGGGCTATGGCGGTTCTCACGCCGATAACCCAGGACGTACACTTGGCCAGTCTGGCGATGATGGTGTTGACGGAGTAGTGGACCAAGACGCTCTTGGGCTTGACCGCGTTTACATACAGGCCAAGCGATATGCCGCAGGCAATAATATCGGGTCCGGTGCAATACGAGATTTTTTCGGTAGCTTAGATCGCCACAAAGCTGCCAAGGGATTGTTCGTCACAACTTCAAGCTTTTCCCCCTCTGCAAAGGAAACCGCAGAGTTTTTGAGCAGACGCATTGTTTTAATAGACGGCGACCAACTTGCGGCCCTCATGGTTCGCCAGAACATAGGATGCAGGATCGAAGATACTCTTCACATCAAGAAAATTGACGAAGAGTTTTTTGAAGCCTAGGTTCCCATGGTTTATAAACGGTAAGTTTTGCATCACGCACGAAGGCCTATAAACATTGGCTTCGGATATTGCAAATCCTTGTCAAAAACCCGCGTAGCTGATTTCGTCAGGCCCCAGCCTATCGAGCTTCGGATTCCACCACCCCGGTGCCAGGGGCAGGCCCAGGACCTACCCGGTTCTTTCGCAGGGCTGGGTGCGCTTGATGGCTGACATGCAGAAAGCGCGTCCGTCTCTGGCCGTATACGTGTAGACAAGCCTACATGTTATGTATACATGTTAGAGTGATGACGTGAAGACAATCTCCGTTATATCGCAGAAAGGCGGAGCCGGTAAAACGACCTTGGCTATTCATTTGGCAGTAGCGGTGCAAGAAGCCGGTAATGACGTCGTTATCGTTGATTTGGACCCCCAAGCCAGCGCTACCAGTTGGAAAGACCTCAGAAGCGACGAGGCCCCGGTTGTCGTATCAGCCCAGGCAGCTCGATTGAAACAAATTTTGGCAGCAGCAGCGGAGCGGGATGTGCATATAGCAATCATTGACACTGCTCCTCATTCGGAATCCGCCGCACTTGCAGCGGCAAGAAATTCTGACTTGGTGTTGATACCGTGTCGTCCGGCAATTTTAGATCTAAAAGCCATTGGCACAACGATAGATTTAGTCAAATTGGCAGGCACTCCCGCCTTTATTCTGTTAAACGCAGTACCGCCAAGAGGATCACTCGGAGAAGACGCACGGGCTGCCGTAGAGAGCTACAACATTCCCGTAGCGCCTGTACAACTTGATCATCGAGCGGCATACGTCCATGCCCTGACAGTGGGCAAAGCAGCGCAAGAATATGAACCGGATAGTAAGGCTGCCGAAGAAGTACGACATGTATACACATGGACATGCAAACAAGTTAAACTGAAGACATGAAGAAAGGGAGTTTGGGGAATGCGTTACAGAAGGTGGCCACTCAAGTACCGAGTCGCACCGTCCGAGAGCAACCCGAAAGCCTGCCAGCTCGACCTCCAAGCCGGGCGGGGAAGAAAGCTATAGCTGGCTTCTTTGATGAAGCCGCTTCAAAGCAGCTTCGTAGGTTGGGACTTGATCAAGATAAGACTATTCAAGAGCTACTTGGGGAAGCGATTAACGATCTCTTTGAGAAGTACGGGCTTTCAAGAATAGCGTGAGTATGAAATCGACCAGAGATATTGTCCAAGAGAGCAGTCTATTAAGCTTCAACGGCTGTGCTGATGATGAAATTGAGCTTGCTTTCCTTGCTCGGCAACTGGTCCAGTGCACTCTGCCCCATCGAGATCCTGGCGATGTGCCGGTATGGACACGTCGTAACGGAGAACTCACTTTATTAGTCACCCGGACTGATGTGGACGACGATGGACGGCTGATTGGATACCCGTATGGAAGTCTTCCACGACTGCTGCTTTACTGGATCAACTCCGAGGCTGTGCGCACGAAAAGTCGCAGATTGGAGTTGGGTGACAATCTGTCCCGTTTCATGGTGGACCTCGGACTAAATCCAAGGAATGGACGCGGAGAGCGGTCTGATGCCCGGCGACTTCAAATTCAGATGCAGCGGCTTTTCGCAGCTTCCATACGCTTCAAGCATAGGACCGAAGCTGTTAATGGTGACCTCCATCAACGCAGCAAGTTGGTGTCGATTGTAGAGGACAGCGAGCTGTGGTGGAATCCCAGGCATGTCAAGCAAGGCTATCTCTGGGGAAGCTGGATAGAGCTTGGCCCAAGCTTCTATTCAGCCATAACAGCTTCTCCCATTCCGCTCAACATGACAGCCCTTAAAACCCTAAAACGAAGCCCGTTAGCACTTGACCTATATAGCTGGGTCTGTTATCGGAGTTGGAGGGTGACCAAACAGGGCGCAAAGCAACGGGTCTCCTGGGACAGCATTCATGCCCAATTTGGGTCTCAATACTCTGACGTTAAGGACTTTCGCAAGAAGGCTATGGCAGCGCTGAAGAAGATCGTCCAGACTCAGCCCGAATTAAAGCTAACCCCAGTGCCTGGTTATATCGAGATCCATCCTGGCGTGCCCGTTATACCCGCTCAAAGCGCACAGTGAGCCTGTGATTCCTGTGGCTCAAATGAGATGAAACGGTCCCCTTTGCCCAGGACATTTTGAGATGAAACGGTCCCCTTCCCAGGACATTTTGAGATGAAACGGTCCCCCGACAACATTATTAGTCCGCTAGTTTTTATTACCTGAATAAGAAGACCTGTAGTAGAGCTTGTGCAATTGTGGAAATCCCAGAGCGCTTGCCTGTAGTTCCATAAGGTGCGCCTGCGGCGACCTTCACTCAACCCTTTTCCTTATAGAACAAATCAGCCCAGAAACGTTCTAGGTTGAATCGGCGAGAACAGGCCAGTCTTTCCTAGATTCAAACTCGCCGATGCAGCCAGGAGCGCCTAATGCGCAGGAATGGGGCATAGAATTAACCTAGCTTCTAAGAAGTACGGGTGAGCTAGGTTATCGAACCCTGATGGCCACCACCTCAGATGGTCAATTTGGATTGAGGAACCCCTGGCTCACTCGCGGGTTAAACCAAGGTTCCTGTCCGTGAAAGCTGTTGCCATCTTGGCTGAGCGAACGGTTAGAGGATTTCCGCTGCCGGCGCACTAAAATCTTGCAGCGGTGGTGCTAGGTTCGGAGGCCAGGCGACGCATTTGTGCTCCTGAGTGGCTCTGTCGCTGCACTGTCCCGAGCGTATCCCGCCCGAAGCTCCTGAAGAGATGTTCTCAAGCGGCTAATCGGGTGGATCAAAGACACAGCATGGCCCACGAAGACCAGGAATACCCGCAGTATCTGTACCACCATAAACATGCGCCTGCAGGCAAAGTTTTTCATTCCGCTGCAGAGACGAAATCGTTCCAGCGGAAGGGATGGGTTGATACACCAGCAAAGTTTCCTCGGCCATCTCGCTTGGCAGTTTGGCTCCGGGGATTAGAGCCATGGTGGTCAGATTGGAAATGGCTCTTCCAGCTCATCGCGGCTGTTCTCGTTATTGCTGCTGCCATTATTAAATTCTTCAACCGCTAATTCCATTGTGCAGCCTCGTGATCAATACTGTGGCTGAAGTGTCCGTGGTCACGAGTGGCGAACACCAGCTAATAAGTGATCGAGTGCTGTGTGCAGAGCAGCAGGCGCTACTTCCCACATAGCTGCTGAAAGCCGCAGCCAAAGAAAGACTCGCAATGATGATGTGCACCGGCTCGTCGTCCTCCCTGACGGTGTCTGCCAGTCTCTTCGCAATTTCTAATGTTCTTTGGGCGTCCCAATCTGCCATGCTGCTTCTCCGTCCCGTGTTGATGAACTACGCCTGGCTTGGCCGGAGGCCGGCCCTAGAGGAGCTAGTCAGCTTCTACAGCACTGACCCTCAATGCTGAAAGTTGGTTCCGGTGGAACCGAGACGGACTGGCACGTTATAGCTGCGAGTCCGGCGTAAAGTTTCGATGACGCCAGGCGCGTATTGGATGCTGGACGAATCTGCGTTACGGGCACGCACCTGAGATCCAGAATCACCTGAGCACATCTGCCGTAATGCCAAAGGACCATACCGACTTTGCTCTTTTGACGAAACTACAGATCCTGAAAGTTGGCTAGCATCGCCGGACGGTCCAGCGTTCACACGCCAGAGGGAATCCACCAATTCATAAAAGGACTCATCCCCAAAGTGCACTTTCGTAAAGTTGTCGCTCTGGCGCTGCCCTTCTTAATAGGAGCGCTATGCTTGCAAGCCGAGACACCGTTTCCAGCAGTACCATCCGGCTTTTATGCTCTTTCCAAAGTCACTCTTCTGTCTATTGCTCCAGGGAGCTTTACCGCTGGCAGGGCATATGGATCAGCAGAGGGCTGGAAATTCGAGACTCGCTCGTGCTCTGCATTTCCGGTGTATTCCGACGTGCTGATCAAGTATGAGGACGGACAGTCCAAGATGCTCTTTGATGACGGAGAAGTATGTGAAGTCAGAAGCATCACGCCGCTTCCGGCCAAAAGCATTCAAGCACGGGCAGACGATGAGGCTGAGCTTCGGCGACTCTCCCCGCCGGTGGATCACAGTGAAGAAATAAATGGCCTTCGTGAAGCTCTTCGGCAAGCGCCCCAGCCACTCACTGATCGAGAGCAGGCGCGTCTTGCTGCACTCAACATGGGAGCCAGCAAGGACCCGGACGTAGGCACCGGATGGTCCAGCGCCATCAGGGATGCTTGGATAGCTCAACGCGAGAGCCAGCAGCAGGCGTTTGACAACGCGATGGCTGCCATTCACCTTGGCAATCCGTTTTACACGTTGAAACAAATCGAGTATCTGAATAAAGTGACTCTCGGCGATTTTTATGTCGCGTTGGCGGGTAGGGAAGCGGTTTTTATATATACCAAGCTTTGTTTTGTCCGGCCTTATGGTCGCGAAGAAGCCGCCGTCTCATACAAATCCCTCTCGCCCGGCAAGATCATGTTTAACAGTGGTGAGGTCTGTGATATCCAGTCGCTCACTGTGATCCAGAATGGACATGTGGAACCCTGGAGGCCCCACTCGTCGAGCACTCCTCGTTTTCCTAGCCGCTGACGTACTCTGGTGGCTTCCTCGCCCTTGATTGGGCTTGTGTAGCGTCAGTCTCGTTGCATTCTCAGGGCAGTTCTTTAAGGAAAGAATAAAACTGAGACGGACCCCTAAATACAGGAAGCGCTAAACAGCCTCAGGATGCTCGTATTTAGCATCTCTCGATCCTTTGAATCGGACTCTCTCCTGTCTATACTCTCTATCACCCTTGAGTTGCTTTGCGTCTTTTGCAGTGCCGAAAGCTGGATCGTCCCCAGGCATACGTCTCCTAGGGCGATCTGCTATCGGCATGGTGTTATCACCCTTTGAGAGAAAGGTCCCCATTGGCCGCCTTGGTCGCTACACCGCCGAGGCAAATCCGACTACTTAATGACTGGTGTGTGGCCGGCCAGTAGAGATAGGGTTTCGGATTTCGCAGTCCCCGCCAGCTTTGCTCTACGTCCCCTCTGGTAGCTGGCCTTGCTTCACTCCAACGCCAGATGCGTCTCGCCGCCCCGTTGAAGTGGACCGGATAGGCCGGTCCAAATAGGGTGGTGCGATAGAGACAATCGTCTCGGTCGAAGTGCTCCCCTAAAAAATTATTGGCCTCGTTGATTCATCGGTTAGCAGGCCAACGAGGTTCCTGATACCCAGTTAGTCTTGTTGAGACGGAACGCGATGTTCCGCCAAATTCCAAGCAACAAGGACATAAATTGAAGTTTCAAATCACCTCAACGGAGCGCTTCCTCACCGAAAAGGAGCTGTCCGAATTACTCAATATCAGTGTGCCAACGCTGCGCAGATGGAGAGCGATTGGCGAAGGCCCGGAGTTTGTCAAATGCGGCCCGGCGCTCGTCCGCTACGAATGGACAACCGTCCAGAGATGGATTGCTGAAGGAAGAAATGGTTAGGTCCCCCGACGGCAATCGAGACGACCTAAAGAGAACCAACAACATGTTCACTGTAGCAGGAAACAATAGCTTCGCAAGTGCCGCTACTCAGCGGCAGATAACCTTCCCAAATCTCAATGTCGTCTCGGCTGACGACCTCTACCATCGAGACATCCAGCCGCTGAAGCCCATTGTGG
>JBJMGJ010000457.1:0-7244 GCA_045807965.1 Bryobacteraceae bacterium
ACAAAGCCTGAGGACACTTGCCCGTCAGTTTGGCGTTTCTGATAACTGCCCTTGCATCGACTGACTGCCGCTTTCATCCGGAAGCACAAGTCCACGAGAACGGTCTTCTCTCATGCGGACATAAAGGATCCGTTTTGTAACGATCATCGCAGCCAAATCACTATGTAATAGCTGGCTGAGTTCGCTCGGTCATCAGGAGAAGAACATGCCTGGAACTTGGGGCCCTTTGGCCCACCAGCCCACGTTTGGCGCGGGCACAATGCTTTTGTTGACGGATGGCACAGTGATGTGCCAAAACTCCGGTACGAACCAGTGGTGGAAGCTTGCACCAGATATCAACGGTACTTATGTGAATGGAACGTGGTCCGCGCTCGCAAATGGGCCGAATGCCCCTCTGTATTTCGCATCGGCCGTCCTTCGCGACGGACGAGTATTTGTGGCGGGCGGCGAGTACAACAATGGAGCTCAGGTGGAACTCCTCGCCGCTGAGGTCTACAATCCACTCACAAACACCTGGACTGCGCTCTCCACGCCGGCCGGCTGGACTGCCATAGGCGACGCGTCTTCCTGCGTGTTTCCGGACGGGCGCATTATGCTCGGGTCTATTTTTGACAGTAGATGCGCAATCTACGACCCTGTCGCAAATACATGGACGCCCGCGGCCAACAAAAACAACGCCAGCTCAAGCGAAGAGACATGGACTTTGCTGCCGGATCAGACGATTCTCACAGTCAACTGTCCCGGCCATCCAGCGACACAGAAGTACGTCATCGCATCGAATCAATGGATCAATTGCCGGAATACACCGGCCGATCTGATTGAAGCAGCGTCCATAGAAATTGGGCCGGCAGTGTTGTTGCCGGACGGCCGGCTCTTCGCCGTCGGGGCCACGAATCATACGGCTCTATACACGATGCCCCCGAACTCAAATCAGCCCGGAACCTGGACGAACGGTCCGACGTTCCCGCCGCCGAGCCCGGGCGTAATGCTGGGTGCAAAGGATGCGCCCGGCTGTCTCTTACCTAACGGATTGGTCTTGTGTGTTGCTGGTCCAGTGGACGGAGTAAGCGGACACTATCTCAATCCCACATACTTTTTCGAATTCAATCCAGCCACGAATACGCTGAGTGCAATAACTAATCCGCCCACAAACGCCGGTCCTCCTTACGTCGGACGTTTTCTTTTGCTCCCTACTGGACAAGTCTTGTTCGCGAATGGGTCGACGAATATCCAGGTGTACACACCTACAGGTGCTCCGGACCCGATGTGGAAGCCCAACATTACCAGCGTTCCGACCTCCTTGGTCCGAGGCGGTACGTACACGTTGTATGGACGTCAGATTAACGGTCTCTCCCAAGCTGTCAGTTATGGAGATGACGCCGCGATGGCCACGAACTATCCAATCGTCCGTCTACGCAACGCCGCTAGCGGCCACGTTTTCTACTGCCGGACCTTTAACCATTCCACTCTCGGGGTGAATACAGGTACAGTGATCCATCACACTCAGTTCACCGTTCCATCCAGTGCCGAACTCGGATTGGCGGAGATCACTGTTGTGGCGAATGGCATAGCTTCTGATTCAGTTCGTGTCACTGTATCGGCAATTAAGAAGCTCGAGATCAAAGAGGTTAAGATCGAGATCAAGGAACTCAAAGAGATCGAGGCAGGGCCGGCTCCGACCGGGGGAAGTGGCGCACAAACTTCGGCATTTGACCCGGATCTGCTCGCCGCCATTAAGATGTTGGCCGAACGGGCTGACCAGGCCGCGGCCGAAACAGAACGGCAACAGGCGAAACAGCCGTTCATTCAAGAGGACGAACGTCCTGCTGTCGGCGAGACTGCCCTCGGACAGTTGGCTCCGCCTTCGAACCCAAACAAAAAAGCCCCTGAGTAGGAGCATCGCATGATCGTCGTGGTCGGGAGTGCCTACGACGTTCGGGCACGGCGCATAGTGGAGCACTGGGGTCAGCGCTCCGCAATGCTGACTCAAGAAGATTTGTGCATGCCGGGATGGCGCCTGACCATCCCGCCCCGTCTGCCGCTTACAGCCGTCGTCGGCGGGAGAATCGTCCCGAGCGCGGATATCCAAGGGATTCTTGTGCTTCGCCCCTGCATCTTCCCCGAAGAACTGCAGAACATTCATCGCGACCATCGGAAATATGTCGCGGCAGAACTGAATGCTTTTCTTTTAGCATGGCTCGCCGCTCAGTCATGCCCAGTTCTAAACCGGCCAACCGCTTGCTGCCTGGGTGGACCCAACTGGCGTGCCGAGCAGTGGACCCGAGCAGCCATGCGGCTAGGCATTCCGGCCCACACACGGCGCTCCGTCCCAAACGGAACCACCTCTGCAGATACTGAGGAAAGCCTGGAGCTGATCACAGTCGGCGAGCGCTGTTTCGGCTGCAACGATTCAAGTCTGAAAGAATCGGCCTTGAAGCTAGCGAGGGCGGCTGGCGTAGAACTGCTGTCCGTCCGGTTTTCGAGAGATCAGCGCCGCTTCCTCTCGGCAAATGCTTGGCCATCGCTGCTGGACGCGGCTGTGCTCGACGCGGTCCGTGAACGTTTGGAGGCGCACCTATGATCCTGGTATGGGGCATAGGGCAAGATCACCCGGTTTCGGCCGTCAATGCGGCGCTGCAGCGTTTAGGCGAGTCCGTTCTCTTCTTTGATCAGCGCGAGTCGCCCGGCGTTGAACTGGACCTCTGCACCGATTCAGAGATAAACGGGGTCCTTCGACTACCCGGATGCGATGTCAATCTGGAGTCCATCAAGGGAGCTTACCTCCGGCCTTACGGATCGTGGAGATTGCACGATACCGCTCAGGAGTTGCCAGACCTCCGCGCGCGCCTCACAGCGCTGGATGAAGGGTTGCTCTGCTGGTCAGAAGTGGCGTCGGGGCGAATTGTAAACCGGCCCTTCGCAATGGCGTCGAACCATTCGAAACCGTATCAGTCCGCGTTGATTCTGGCTCAGGGCTTTGATGTCCCGGAGACTCTCGTCACGACTGATTGGCTTGCACTTGAAGCCTTCTGGGAGCAGCACCGAGAGATTGTTTACAAATCGATCAGCGGCGTTCGGAGTATCGTTACCCGCTTGACGCCCCGCCACCGCGAGCGTTTCGGCGATCTCCCCAATTGCCCCACTCAATTCCAGCAGTGGATCCCAGGCATTGATATTCGCGTGCACGTGGCCGGAGATGACGTGTTCGCTTGTACGGTGGCATCATCTGCAATCGACTATCGATACCCGCATGACGAAGAAGAAAGGCCTGTGATCGGGACCTATGATCTTCCCATCGACCTAGCCGATCGATGCCGCCAGCTTGTGACCTCGCTAAGCCTGGAAGTGGCTGGAATCGATTTTAGGCTAACGCCTGAAGGTCAGTGGTTTTGCTTCGAAGTAAATCCCTCACCGGGATTCACGTATTACGAGCAGGCGACTCGTCAGCCGATTGCTGATTCCATCGCCCGTCTTCTCGCCAGTTCGTAAGTAGGGTATCCGGGCTTTTGGCCGGCGCGCCCTTGGCGCACTCCGTCTGTTCCGGTAACAGACACTGTGCAGCGGAGCATGCTGTGAGGTTATCATCTTCGCCTTTTTTAGTACATGTTGGACTTGTCGTGTACGGGCCGGATTTGAACAGAGGTGGGTATTATTTCTATTCCAATGGCCGATCTTTCAGGCGATCACAGCTTCACGGTGCCCAGGCGACATGCAGGCGCTATGAGCGCTGAACACGATCTCCGCTTCTCTATAGTTAGGACCACAGTTAATCTGTAGTCGATACGGCTTTGTTGCAAATGGCAGGTTGGCTAAGAATGAGGGATGCCGAACAGGTTCAAGGGGCGTCACTTTCCTGCCGATTTCATCCTGCTATGCGTGCGTTGGTACCTGAAGTTCGATTCCATTGCGAAGTTTAGAAGGTATAAGAAATGGGACGAGCTGTGGTGATGAGTTGAATTGAAATCAGGCGGCGAGGCCAAAGAGTGTAGCAATGAATTTTGCCTCTGCCGCCACGTCTTGTTTTGCTACCCATCGAACCCGGCCCTTGCGAATCATGTTTACTGTTTCAATGCCTTCGAGTGTTCGCCATGCACTCTGAAAGTTGTTGTAGCCCTTGGCCAGCCAAGTGCGCTTTTTCACAAGTCGGTGATCTTGCTCAATTACATTGTTGAGGTACTTACATTGGCGCAGGCGCACCCGCGGCGGCAGCGTGCCTTCCTGCTTAAGAGCCCGGATAGCTGCTGGATAGGCAGGGTTCTTATCCACATTGATGACACGCGGTACGGGATTGGCAGCAAGACTGAAGACCTTTTGGAAGAAGCGCTTCGCCGCACTCGCATCGCGCTTGGCCGTGAGCAGAAAATCAATCGTTTGGCCGGCAGAATCCACCGCACGATAGAGATACTTCTCCCGGCCCCGGTGCTGAAACGTTGTTTCGTGCTTTTCGAGAAATCGCCCGCTAATACGGGCTTTCGTCATGGCTTGGCGGCTGACTGAATAGCGCGGCACACTATCCCAAAGGTCAATGGCATTGGAAAGCTGGTCCCGCTGTTCGGCTGTGTTGCAAAGGAAGTCCTGAAATAGATTCAGTTGCCGGTTTTCAAACGCAGAGGGTTGAAGGTTTGAAATATTGCTGGCGTTTTTTGTCTCTTTGGGGAGGACTGAAACGGCGAGTTTCTTTTTGCTGGGAAGTGGCTTTATCAACTCCCCTACCCTAGTAAACCCTTTTGATTCAGGCCGATAAGGCTTTTTCATACAATATGTACTTTCATCACATATTGTCCTTGTTGCTACTAGTCGTTTCTGTGCTGTTTGAGCCTACCGTCCAGTTGTATCGCCTGTCGATAGCATTTAAGCAAATGGGCGTCGGCTTTAACGGCTCGAATTGCGGACCGGACTACTAGGCTATCGTTCGGTCGCTCCCCCTGCCCGGATAACCATGTCGCAAGCTCCCGTATCAGGCGCGTGTCCTCGTCGTGAAGGAAAAAATGCACGTTCTTGCCACGCTTCTTTGTGCGGGCGCTCGGGGCTGCTCGTCGCGGCGGGGCCGCTGGAGTCTCTACGGCGGGGGGCTGTTGCTCTGGCTGCTGGGGGCGGCTCGGAACGGCAAGATTGAGTGCCGCTGCTAGTTCTTGATGTTTCGTCTTTGCTGACATGAATTCTAACCTGTGCAAGTTGTGATTTGTGTATTGTATGTATTTTCTGTAATGGATACTAGCGCCGATTCAGGGAGACAACGGCAACCGCAAATTCAAGGACTTCCTGTTTTGCTGGGCCGTCTAAGCCCTTCCATCCAGTGACAACGATATGCTTGTAGCACTCGCGTTCATTGAGCATCACCGGCAGATAAGCGGCCTTGAGGTCCTCTCGGGTCGTATCAACCAACCGGCTAAGGATCGTGCCTTTCTTGTATTTGTTGCAAACGATCCGCACAATTGCCTTCGGATTCTTTTCCTTAATGAATTCAACAGTCTCGGCGGCTTCCCAAGCATCGGACGGGGCAGGGGTGGTGAGCACCACGGCTATATCCGCGTTACGCGCAGCGGCGGCGGTTGCTCCGTGCTCTAGATTAGGGGGCGTGTCCCAAATGATAATGTCGGGGTCTGTTGGCCTCTCGTCGTCATACGAGGGGTAAAAGCAGCGCATGGCCTTTGTGCTGGTTCCTTGCGGGTCCCAGTCGTTCAATTGAACACGCTTGCCGACATGCCGAAAGGCTTCAAACAGCTTGATAGAGACGTTGCTCTTACCAATGCCGCCCTTTTTGGCAATAACAGCTATATTCAGTGGACCGCTCATTCTGCTGCCAGATTAAACATAATGTCTGAACCGTACAAGCTGTACTTGTCATACAGATTGTATATTATGTACTGATTGCTAGTTATGTAATTGTTGTACATTATGTGGTGACTACGCTAGATGGAGGAGCGGCGGGTTGACAATAACCGCCCATAGAGGCACAAAAAGCCCGAATATCCCGGAACAACAGCCGAATCATGCCCAAGAAAACCCAAAAGAAACGGGTGCATTCCCGAAGGTCCGCGCCGCCCAAACCGGACATTCTGGACGTGCACAAGGTCGCGGCCTTGCTGACGGTCGGAACCGATACCGTTTATGAATTGTTCAAGGCGGGCGAGCTGCCGGGGCGCAAGGTCGGGCGCAAATGGATCACGACGCGGAGCGCGGTGATGCGGTGGGTGGAACACTCGCTAACGACGAACGCGACGGAGCGGGCCATGCATGCAGCGGAGCGGGCCATTCAGACGGGCGATAAGGCCGCGCTGGCGAAGGTACTCAAATCCGGCGCGGTGCGGGTGAAGGCTGGATGACGCGAAAGAGGGGCAGGGGCTGCGCAACGATTGCAGAGGCCGCGCCGGATAGGTAGAATGCTCTGAACTCCCCTGAAGGAAAATGAAGCCATGACCGGAATCCAATTTGTCACCGATGAAAAGGGCCGCAAGGTCGGTGTCCTCATTGACCTGAAAAAACACGGGGCCATTTGGGAAGACTTCCGGGATGGGATGATTTCGGAAGCGCGCCGCAAGGAAAAAAGCGTTCCCTATGCGCAGTACCGCGCCAAGCGCCTGAAACATCCCGCGCCGCGTGGTTAGGCACTCGCTTGAAATCAAGCAATCGGCGCAAAAGGAACTGGATGCGCTGAACGATACGCTGTTTAATCGCATCGACCGTAAAATCCTCGCGCTGGCGGACAACCCACGGCCCGCAGGAAGCAAAAAGCTGAGAGGGTACAAAGATCAGTGGCGCATTCGCATCGGCGATTACCGGGTTATCTATACCATCGACACCGCCACCCAAACTGTCACCGTGACGCATGTTGCGCATCGGCGTGAAGTCTACGAATAAACCGGCGCATTACCGCCAGAGTTTTTCAAACCGTGCCGGGTTGGTGGCGGTGTACTTCACGGTATGTTCAATCTTCCGGTGGCCGAGATAATCCTGAATGAGCCGCGTATCGGCACCTTGGTCGGCCAGGGCGAAGCCGCAGGCGTGGCGGAGCATGTGGGGATGGGCGAGCAGGGGCAGGGAAGCGGCGGCGCTGTATTTCTGCAAAAGCAAATTGACGCTGGAACGGTGCAACGGCTTGCGCTGCTTGCTGACAAAGAACGCGTTGCCGGTGGGCTTCATCCGGGCGCGGGCTTTCAGCCATGCGCTAATGGCGCGTAGCTCGTCGCTGCGGAGCGGCTGCGTGGTGGACAGGCCGCGCTTCAATCGGGCGACATGCAACA
>JBJMGJ010000458.1:0-7622 GCA_045807965.1 Bryobacteraceae bacterium
GTGCGCGGTGGCCAGGTGGTGTCGCGAGCTTCAATAGACGGAGAAATTGCGCGCCTCTCAAGTCTTGCAAATCAAAGGACCTAAAGATCGCCGCAAGGTCACTATTTGGTGCAGCTGTCAGAAGCCAAAATTTTCGTTTGCCGATGGATGGCCAGACTTGCGCTTTCCGAAAGTGCAGGCGTCTGATGGCGAAAACGACTGGACAGGAGACGCGGCTAGCCAGAGCGACGGCAAGCTGGTGTTCGAACTGAACCATGGCGGTAAGCAACGAAGAGTCATCAGCCTGCTCACTCCCGAGAGCCGGGGCAGCCTTTCCGCTCCGCTGGATCGGTAAACAGGAGACGGGCGCTCTTCGCGGCGTTGGATAAAATCGGAAGAGTCCCGCATGAATTTCCCTGATCGGGCTTGGGAAGAACTCAAGCGCGAGTTCTCCGCGCTGAGTCTGCAGGCGGTGAAGGCCGGCCGCTCCGAGCTGACCAAAGAACTTAATCAATCCATACGACGTTTACGGCATTACCAAGGGGAACGGGAATGGTCCTCCGCCTTTATCGATGCCCTGGCCCGGTTTACTCCAGAGGCTGCTGTGTTCGCTTTGACCAATGACGTGCTCGCACTGCGCCGGCAAGTCAATCTTGATCTGCCGGAAGATCTCCAGTTTCCGATCGCATCGGCGCCGGCATTCCGAAGCGCTGTTGAATCGAAGGATGCGGTGGTCGCCTTGCGATCACCCTCGGAAGTAACGGAACACCTGAGCCGTCCGGGATCTTTCGGCCGCGCACATCTGTTGCCTGTCTCCAATGGGAATCGAGTCGTGGCGATTGCGTTCGCGGCAGAGGGAGAGGATGCCGATCTGAACGGGCTCGAACTCGTTGTCGGCGTGGCCTCGGCGGTACTCGAACGCCAGTCGAATCGCGAGATGCACGGCCAGATTGCGTCGGCTTCGACGAAGCAGCCCGCCCCGGGCGAGGCCTCCCCAAACAAAACAAACGGCAACCGATCCCTTCCAAGGTGGGCGGAGCTTGATGATAAAGGCCAGATGTTGCATATACGGGCGCAGCGTTTTTCGCGCGTCACTGTTGCGGAGATGCAGATGTCTCGACCGGAGGCTTGCCGGGCGGGGCGGGAGAAGGAAAATCTCTATCTGTTTCTGAAGAATGAAATAGAAGCGGCGCGCGAGGCGTTCCGGACGCAGTTCATGATCATTCCGAGCATGGTGGATTACCTGCATATGGAACTTGTTCGCGTGGCCGCCGAAGGCGACGAAAGGCGGCTCGGAGCCGACTACCCTGGGCAACTCATTTAGCGTGACTCTATTGAGACGGAGCGGGGCCGTTCTGCTCATCGCGACCGTGCTGATCGGTGCTGGGCTTGGAGGTGCTAATTACCAGCGCGGAACTTCTCGAACGAAAGCCGCCGCTACGGCTTCCGCTCCTCCGTCTCTCAAGATGGTCGGAGCGGCGGGAATGCTTGCGGCCGCGCAGAATGAACTGAATCGTAAGAACTACGTCGCCGCTGTGAAATACGCAAGCGGCGCTTGGAGCAAAGCGCCGACGCTGCGAGACTACGCGGAGTATCTTCGGGCGCAAGCCGAATACGAATTGAAAAACTACGCCAATGTAGGAGATTCGGCCAAAAAGATATTTGATTTCGTGCCGGCGTCACCGCTAGTGAGTCCCGCCGCTGCACTGGCGGTTCGTGCAGACCTCGACGGCGATCGTCCCAAGCAGGCGCTCGCCTTGCTGACGAAGTATGCCGATGTCGTTCCACAGCCGGACAGAAGTCTCTTGCTGGCACGTTGTTACCAGGCGAATGGTGATTTGCCGCGCGCGGCCGATTACTACCAGCGGATCTACTACGACTACCCAACCGCCAAAGAAGCGACGGACGCCGCCAATGCGCTGGTGGATCTGAAAGCAAAGCTCGGCGACGCGCTTCCGAATCCCACTCCGAAAATGATGCTGCAGCGGGCGCAACGACTTTTTGACGCGAAGAATCCCGCGTCGGCAAGACTGGAATTGGCGGCGTCTATCCCGCAAATTACGGGCGCTGAACAGGATTTGGCTCGTGTTCGGCTTGGGGTTGCGGATTTCCAGGCAAACCACGTGGCCGACGCGTTCGCATATCTCTCGGCATTGAAGGTGGGCGATCCGGAGGCGGACGCCGAGCGACTGAGTTACCTCATCCGCTGCGCGCGGAAACCTGATCGTCACGCCGATGTACATGAATATTTGACGCAACTGGAACAACTCCACCCTGCGTCGAAGTGGCGCCTGGAGGCGATCGTTTTCATCGCGGACCAGGCTCGGATAGACAACGACCCCGGGACGTTTGTTCCTCTTTACCAGGCGTGTGCCACGTCCTTTCCGACTGAACCCAGCGCGGCACATTGCCACTGGCGTCTGACGTTTCAAAGTTATCGCACAGATGGAGCGGACGCTTATGATCTTCTGCGAAGTCATGTGCGTTTGTATCCGAAATCTGAGGACATCAATGACGCTGTCTATTTTCTTGGTCGTCTGCTCGAGCGTAAGAACGATATAGGGGGGGCGCGCATCTGTTATGAGGAACTCCAAAGCCGCTATCCCATCACCTACTACGCCGTGATTGCACGCGAACGGTTGAAAGCTCCGGAGATGCAGGCGGCGACGCCAAGCCCGGCCACCAAAGAGTTCCTCGATGCCGTGAATTGGCCGGCACGCCCGGAGTTTCCGAGTTTCTCGCCCGGCGAGCTTGCAACAACTCGAATCAGCAGGGCGCAATCCTTGCAGGCGACCGGTCTGAACGATTTTGCGGAAGGAGAATTGAAGTTTGGTGCTGGCAATGACGGGGACCAGTCAAACGTGTACGCGTATGAACTTGCGAAGTTAGCGGACGAACGAAAAGCTCCGGATCAAGCGTTGCGCTACATCAAGCATTACGCGCCGGGTTATCTGTACATGCCGTTTGAGCAGGCGCCTGTGAAGTTCTGGCAGCTGGCGTTTCCGATTCCTTACCGACCCAGCATTGCTGAACGGAGCCGTCAGCAGGGTTTAGACCCGTTCTTCGTGGCGGCGCTGATACGGCAGGAGTCGGAATTCAACGCGGCCGTTATCTCCCATGCCAACGCGTACGGATTAATGCAGGTATTGCCCTCAACGGGCAAACAACTCGCTCGTCGAGTGGGCGTGAAGCGCTTTTCGGCCCCTCAGCTTCTTTCGCCGGATCGCAACATTCAGCTTGGGACTCTGTACGTTCGGGATTTGATGAACAGATTTGGCGGCCAGGAAGAATACGTGTTGGCGTCCTACAACGCGGGCCCCAGTCGCGCCAAGCTGTGGCAGACCTGGGGACCCTTCCGCGAACAGGCTGAATTTGTGGAGAGCATTCCGTTCCATGAGACACGCACCTATGTTCAGGTCGTGCTCAGGAATGCTGATACCTATCGACGTTTATACGCGGGGACAGTGCCGGAGATACCGGCGTATCGGCCCAAGCCGGCTCCCAAGGCGAAAGTTCGTAAGAAGCGCCCGGTGCGCCACACTAGTTAGTACCGAGTGTCGGAACTGACAGCCTTCATCGATTTGTCGCGAGATTGGAGACTTGGATTTGCCCTATCAAATAGGAGGCGCGCGTAGGCCTGATCTAGTATTGGGCCATACAATCACACCATGGCGGTCATAGCTCAGAACCGTTTTCAAAGTGCGCGGATAACTGGTTTCAAGGAGTCGGTCATACGAGAGATGACCAGACTGGCCCACCAGCACGGAGCCGTCAATCTAGCGCAGGGATTTCCGGATTTCAGTGCGCCGGCGGCTGTTAAGCTTGCGGCGCAAAAGGCGATTGAGGCTGACATCAATCAATACTCCATTACCTGGGGTTTGAAGCCGTTTCGTCAGGCAATCGCCGACTACTATCAACGCTTCTACGGACTCCATTTCGATCCGGAACGGGAAATCACCGCATGCTGCGGGGCTACGGAAGGAATGATGGCCACCTTGCTCGCGTTGCTCAACGCCGGCGATGAGGTTGTCGTCTTCGAGCCGTTTTACGAAAATTATTGGCCCGACTCACTATTGAGCGGTGCCGTCTGCCGGTTTGTGCGTTTGCACCAGCCCGATTGGACATTTGATCCGGAGGAATTGCGACGGGCTTTCAACCAGCGTACACGCGCCGTCATTGTCAACACGCCCAACAATCCCACGGGCCGGGTGTTCTCTCGGGCCGAACTGAAGGTATTGGCGGAATTGTGCCAGGAATTCGATTGCCTCCTCATCACCGATGAGATTTACGAGCACATCATCTTCGATGGAGCGACTCACGTGCCGGCGATCGCGTTACCGGAGATGAGAGAGCGCTGTATTGTGATCAACAGCTTGAGCAAAACGTTCTCGGTTACCGGCTGGCGTGTGGGCTGGGTGATTGCTCCTCCGGAATTAACGAACTCGATCCGGAAAGTGCATGACTTTATGACGGTCGGCGCAGCCACGCCGCTGCAGCAGGCGGGTATCACGGCTCTGCAGTTGCCGGACGAATACTACGCAGGGCTTGCCGCAACGTATCAGGCCAAGCGCGACAGCATCGTTTCAATCCTGGAAAAAATTGGACTCCGATGCTTCGTTCCCAAAGGCGCCTATTACGTGATGTGCGATATGGGTGACCTGCCGTTCCCGAACGATTTTGCCTTCGCGAAGCACCTGGTGGAAGAAATAGGCGTAGCCGCGGTACCAGGGTCCAGTTTTTTCAGTAGTGGAAGCGGGACTTCACGTCTCATTCGTTTTTGTTTCGCCAAACGCCCGGAAACGCTGGCGTTAGCGGCGGAAAGGTTGCAAAGCTTAAAAAGTTAAAAACTTACACTGGTTTGTAAACTAACCCGAGCTTCCGTAACGTCCAATGGTTCACGGATACTGACTTTTTGTGGTTGTAGTGAAGCGCAAATTTTCGCTCGGTGTCGCAGCAGCGGTTGCTCTTATCTGGCCGAGCCTGTTAGTCGCGCAGCGTGGGATCCCGCGGACGCGAATCAGGGAGGCAATCAACGAATCGCAGCGCAAAGTTCTTTCGGGCAATACGCACGGCTTGGCGAGAGCCCAGTTCGATCGGGGCGTCGCTCCCGCCGACCTGCCGATGGAGCGCATGATGCTGGTATTGACCCGAAGCCCGGAGCAACAGGCTAATCTGGACCGTCTGCTCCAGGAACTCACCGATTCGACATCGCCTCGTTTCCATCAGTGGCTGACGCCGGAGCAGTTCGGGGATCAATATGGCGCGTCGGACCAGGATATTCAAACGGTAACGAACTGGCTTAGCGGTCAAGGATTTCGAGTCGAACAGCCGTTGAGAGGCAAGACGATCATCGAGTTCTCCGGAACGGCCGGACAGGTATCGAACGCGTTCCACACCCAAATCCATAAGTACACGGTGAACGGAGAACAGCACTGGGCCAACGCGAGCGACCCGGAAATTCCAACTGCGCTTGCACCAGTGGTGGCCGGGGTGGCGACCCTGCATAATTTCGCCAAGCAGCCCCAGTTCCAGGACTACGGTGTGATCGGCGGAAGCGGTGGGCTCGTTTCCAGTCCGGCTTTTAATTCCTCGAGCGGCTCGCATTTCCTGGGTCCGTCCGACTACGCGACGATTTACAACATCAATCCGGCTTACCAGTCGGGTATCACCGGTTCGGGCGTCACGATCGCTGTTGTTGCGAGGAGCAATCTTAACCTGTCGGACATCGCGAGTTTCCGAAGTTTCTTCGGCTTGCCGGCCAATCCTCCGCAAATCGTTGTGAACGGGACTAATCCGGGCGACCGGGGCGGAGGCGAAGAGACGGAGGTAGTGCTCGACGCGTCCTGGTCGGGCGCCGTTGCTCCCAACGCGACGATCAAGGTCGTCGTCTCGCGATCCACGAACTCGGCGGACGGCGTCGACCTGTCGGAAGCCTACATCATCAACAACAATCTGGCCGATATCATGACCGAGAGCTTCGGCTCCTGCGAGTCGGGTTACACCGCTGGCCAAGCTGCCGCCACCTCGTCCCTCGCTGCGCAGGCCGCGGCACAAGGGATCACGTACCTCGTTTCAACAGGTGATTCGGGAGCATCAGGCTGCAGTTCTCCCACTGCGGCCGCGGCCTCAGGTTCGATCTCGGTCAATACTCTGGCGGCAAACCCTTATGTGATTGCAGTCGGGGGAACGCAATTGAACGATGCCGCCGGCGGGTATTGGGGCGCTAGCAACAACTCGAGCCGCGGGTCCGCACTGTCGTATATTCCGGAGAACGCCTGGAACGAAAGTTGCAGCGCGGCCCAATGTGGCGCATCCGGAGCGGGCCTTTGGGCAACGGGGGGAGGAGCAAGTATCTTCTATGCGAAGCCAACCTGGCAGACCGGAGTCCCGGGCATTCCGAACGACGGAGCGAGAGATATTCCCGACGTTTCACTCACAGCCGGCAGTCACGACCCGTATCTCATCTGCGTTCGAAGCTCCTGCTCGAGCACTACTCCATCCTTCTCCGGAATCGCCGGAACGTCCGCTAGCGCGCCCTCGTTTGCGGGCGTGATGGCGCTGGTTGTTCAGAAAGCCGGATCACGGCAAGGTCAGGCGAACGTCACGTTATATCGTTTAGCGGCGAGCCAGAACATGGCGCTTTGCGACGCATCACTCCCGGGTGGAGTATCGCAAGGCTGTGTTTTTAACGACGTTACCGCGGGAAATAATGCGGTACCGGGGCAAGCAAATTACGGAACCCCGCAGGCAAGCTATCAAACGGGTTTCGGCTATGACCTGGCGACTGGACTGGGATCGGTCAATGTATCCAATCTGGTCAATAGCTGGGGGGCGGCAAGCGTTACATTCGGAGCAACTCCGGCGCTCAGCCTGTCGGCATCGGACCTTGACTTCGGCTCTGTTCCGGTCGGAGTATCTTCGACACAGACCCTTACGCTTTCGAATACCGGGACAGCGAACTTAGCAATCTCGAGTCTGAGCATCGCCTCCGATAGCTCCGGAGTTTTCAGGCAGACGAATAACTGCGGCTCGATCGTTAGCCCTCGGGGAAGTTGCACGATTACAGTGACATTTCTCCCCACGCTGGCGAGCCCATTCACGGCTATTCTGGCGCTGGCCGATAACGCCACCGGGTCGCCGCAGAGCATCTCTTTATCAGGAAATGGCGCCGGGAGTTCTACCTTGAGCGTTTCGCCCGTGTCCCTCGACTTTGGACCTCGTAAGCTTCAGTTCCGCAGCGAAACCAAGACTATTCAGTTAGCAAATTCGACCTCCCAATCCGTTAGCGTCAGCGGAATCGCCATCTCGGGAGCGAACGGTAACGACTTTTCGGTCGCAAGCGCGTGCGGTACGACACTGTCCAGCGGCCAGAGTTGCTCGGTTAATATAGTCTTCACGCCGCAACTGCTGGGCAACCGCTCCGCCTCAATCGTTGTGACGAGCAGCTTACCCGATTCGCCCGAAACAATCCAAGTGAGCGGCAGCGGAGTCCTCACTGGGGCGTTCGAAATTGCAAGTAGCTTATCGGGCAAGGTGTTGGATGTACAAGACGGCTCCAGTGGTAATGGCGCGTTGATTGGACAGAACGCGCTGGATGGTCAGTCACAACAGCAATGGGTTTTCTACCCGGTCGACAACGGGTA
>JBJMGJ010000459.1:0-5413 GCA_045807965.1 Bryobacteraceae bacterium
ACAGCGGGAAGCTCGCGGAGGTTTGGTAAGGTCACAAGAAGTTCGAACGAGCCTTTACACAGTTGTAGCACTGCGGAAAATCAGCAGGCCTTGGAAAATGAGCCACTAAGCTGTAGATGTTGGCTCCCGGTCTAAGTGTCGTCTATTTGCACGGATTTGCATCCAGTCCGCAGTCCAGAAAAGCCCGCTTTCTCCAGGACCGCTTCGCTGAGCTCGGTATTCGCTTCGAAGCTCCCGACTTGGCGGAGGGGGACTTCTTCCATCTGACCATCTCGCGTCAGCTTGAAATTGTCCGGAAGGCAGCGGACGGTGCGAGCCGGCTCGTCCTCATTGGATCCAGTCTCGGCGGCTACCTGGCAAGTCTGTACGCTGCGGAACACCCGGAAATAGAGCAGCTCATTCTGCTCGCCCCGGCATTCGGTTTCCACGATCTGTGGGTTGAGCGGCTCGGCCCCGAGGAGATGCAGCGCTGGCGCCATTCGGGAAAGCTCTCCGTGTTCCATTACGGGCTGGGAGCGCAGGCCGACCTGTCCTATGAGTTTCTCGAAGACTCGGAGAAGTACCCGCTCTATCCGGACTGCCAGACCCCTGCTCTGATCTTCCACGGAAAGCATGACGACTTGGTTCCGCTCGCCAATTCGGTCCTCTTTGCGGAGAAGCACAGGCACTCGCGCCTGGTTCCCGTGGACTCCGGGCATGAACTGACGGACGTTCTCGACGAGATCTGGGCTGGTATCAAGGACTTGCTCACGGCCGCCTGACTGGTTTTTGAGTGCTAAACTGATGGTGTCGAATCGTCCCCGGTGCCCATCTTTTTGCAACGATCAGCTTTTGAATGCGTCGTAACGGGCAGGTAGAAAAAGGTCGCGTCAGTTTTCCATGCCAGAATTTTCGGATGACCACTTAGATCGCCTCCTCATCGGGACCGATATCGAATCGCCCTGGTACAAGTCGATCGTCCAAAGTGTTCGGGAGGTTATTAACCCTCCCAAGCTTCCACCGCTCGAAATCACATCCCGCCCGGTGGAAGGTGCGCACATGGGGGACATGCAGTCCCTCGAGCAACCTTGGTTTAAATCTCTCATTTCAAACGTCCAGGACCTGATTCATCCCAGGAAGCTCCCGCCTCTTGAGGTGACCTCGAAGCCGGTCGAAGTCGGCACGATCTGGGGTGCGTACGGCGGCGGTGAGACGAGGTCGGGAACGCTGTCCCTTGTCATACACGTACTCGCCATTACTTTGTTGCTGGTGGTCTTCCGAAAGACGATCCTTCCACCTAAGGCAGGTACGGTCACGCCGATCTACTTCCCGTTAGACGGGTACAAACCGAAGCTTCCACCTGCGGCAGTAAAATCCGGCGGCGGTGGTGGCGGCGGACAACACGCGCCTATGCCCGTCAGTAAGGGGGCGCCGCCCCCGCCTGCTCCCAAACAGTTCATTCCTCCGGCTCTGGCTGTCCAGGCGCCCAAACTGCCGGTCGTACCGACTATCACCGCTCAAGCGCCGCAGATCGTTGCTGATAACTACGGCGACCCCATCAGCAAGCTCATGGAGACGTCCGGCGGACAAGGTGCCCAGGGCTTGGGCAACGGCAAAGGCGGCGGTATCGGAAACGGGAACGGTGATGGCTACGGCCCGGGTTCGGGCGGCGGTACCGGCGGCGGAGCTTTCAGAATCGGCGGTGACGTCTCCGCTCCTGTTCTGGTCTCGAAAACGGAACCCGAGTACTCGGAAGAAGCGCGAAAAGCCAAGTACTCCGGCGAAGTGCTTCTGTCAATTGTTGTCGACGAGCGCGGCGTACCTCGCGACATCCACGTAGTCCGGCCTCTCGGACTCGGCTTGGACGAGAAAGCCATTGAAGCCGTGATGAAGTGGCGATTCCGCCCCGGCATGAAGGGCGGACGCCCGGTGGCGACCCAGGCACAAGTTCAGGTTAACTTCCGGCTCTTGTAGTCGATGCTCGACGCCGAAACGCGACGGCCAGGGCACCGACAATCGCCAGGGTAAGCGTATCCGGCTCTGGCACAATCGCCAGGCTTGTCCCGGCGGTCTGGAATGAGATTCCCTGCAATTGGGAATCCAGCAACGTAATACGTGAAAGCGTTAGCGGGCTTGAACCGGCCCCGATTGCTCGGAAGGAGATGGCGGCCAGCAAACCGTCGCCATTCACACCAGGTATCTGACCAACCCGAGTACCGGCAACCCCGCGAATCGCCCCCGTGTTGTTGTCAATCTGGCCTGGAAGGAAGATCGTCGTCCCGCCCGGGCCCAGAAATGGTCCTTCCTGCACAGCCTGTGCGTTAAGCACGCCGGGAGAATAGTTCACATCGAATTGATAAGCATACAAATCAGCGATGTCGGTCACGGTAACTGGAAGGCTGATGTCCGCGCCCAGTTGCACCTGCGACGTCGCCGGCCCAATGCTCAGAACCGGCAGGCTCTCTGCCTCCGGAAGCGTCAGGAACAGCAGCATCACCGGTCCGAGGGCTCTCGTCCCAAATCGTCTGCTTATTCGGCCGTCTCTTATTGACATAGTGCGCCTGACGGTAGTTGCTGCGCGACAACGGCTAGATCTCGCACGTCCACCACGCCATCCTGATTAGCATCGGCCTGCGCACTGTAGCCAGGGTCGCCGACCTTGCTATCAAGCGCCGCTCGAACCATGCTCAAATCCATGCAGTCAATCAGGCCGTCTCCATTCAGGTCACCGGTAGGCAGAGAATGAGTGACCAACTCTGCCGTGAGGAGGGTGGAGACCACTGACGCCGGGTTTCGATTGTAATCTATATCAGTGTTGGTCCCGAGCGCACGAAAACTGCCCCTTGTGTCGACCGTCAGGCCGAGTAAGTACGAGCTCGCGGTTCCCCATCCGGCCTCCGGCTCCCAGGCGGCCTCAGACGATCGCCAAAGGCGAGTCACCGGTGTACGAATGCCTTCCGCAATGCCTCTTGATTGGCAGGGCATCTCCGAGTCCCAGAGCGCGAGGGTATCGCCAAAAGAGTTCGCGAGAACCTGCGGCGATCCGACGACGCGCTTCTTGAGATCGGAAATGATTTCTACGCTCGACCAGTCACCCGCAACAGGGCGCCGGAACATCTCGAGGTAATAATAGAACGCCGGAACGAGACCGCTGCGACTTGCATCCTGGCAATTGGGCACGGCTTCGCCCCGGGCGGGGCACGTTGCGAGTACCGTCCCGTCCGGCCCGAGAGCTATGGGACAAGCGTAACCACTTCCAAACCCGGGATAACCAGGAGTGAAGCTGTGCGCAACAGTAGGTACCGGAAAACGTTCCGAAGAGTCAGTGAGCCGTTGGACCCAGTGCCGCTCGAGGCCAGAATCCGATGTGAACCAGGACAACACTACGTGACCGTTGTTGGCGACGACTTGCGGAACACCGACGTTCGTACCGGCATCGGATATTCTGGTCGCCGCGTGCCAACCATCTGCGGTGTAGGAAGCCAAGCTGACGCCAGTCTGATAATCGCTTGAGGCTAAGTCCTCGGAAAAGGTGAGAGCTACGTAAGCGAGATCCCTGCCGGCCACGATCTTCGTCGGACGGCTCTGGGCCTCTCCGAGAATAACCGGGGGCGACCACGTTTCGTCGCCGGGACCCAGTGTTCGTGCCACAGTTGACTGATTTTCCTGATAGACAATATGTGCCCGCCCGTCGGGAGCGAGCCCCAAAGACGGGTAGATGCCGTCTGTGCTCAACACTTCCATCGGACCCCACCCGGCACCGGGAACCAGCTTGCGCACTACGATTTGGCTCTCCCCTACAGGTTCGTCCCTGACCTGCCGCCACGAGGCAATCGCCATGCCGTCGTTCGCGATCACAACGGCAACCGGCTCTTGAAGATATCCGCTTCCGTCTGATACCAGGGTGGCCTGACTCCAGCCGGAGCCAGGCCTGAGGATCTTCGCAAAGTAATTGCCACCGCTTGAAAGGGCTGAGTTGGACTCTGGCCAGATAACAATCGCTGAGCCGTTCGGGCTTGAGGCAAGGTACCCATTCAAGTAGCCCGGAGCCTCACGCAACGGCGTGGGCTCTGACCAACGGAGAGTTTGCGGCAGCAAGAGAGAAGGTAGGCAAGTAAAGAAAGCCGCAACTTTGACGAAATTTGACACGACTCCCTCCTGGAGGGCCGGAGATCACATGTGAGGCATCCAGTTTACGCTCCTTTCGGACTAAACTCCAATGAATAAACCCACGCGACGCAGTGCGGCCGAGCCGCGAGGGCAAGGGCGGCCTGACCGTTATACGCCGGCCGTTTGTTTCTTCCCGGTCTGAATTTCGAGGATCTCCGATGTTGCTTGCTGGATCAGCGGCTTCGAGACTTCGGTCAGAAGAAAATCGGTAGACTCCTCATCGCCCAGGGTATGCGTCAGCAAGTCGGCCACTTCGAACTGTCCGATTTGCCGCGCCAGGCTGCGAAGGGTGCCGTAGGCGGAAATCTCGTAATGTTCGACTTTCTGCGCAGCCGTGATCAAGGCGAGGTCGGCAGAGAGTTCTTGTTTCTCCTTCCCTTCTTCGATCGTCTCCTGGCCTTCCGCTACCAAGCCTTCCATCGCCTTACACGGTTTGGCTTGCGCTTTCTCACCCAGAAGTTCGAACGTCTTGTTCAGACGCTCAACATGATTCTCTGTCTGGGCAAGGTGCTTTTCGAAACACTCCCGGAGCTTCGGATTGTGGGCAGCCGAAGCCATCTTCGGGAGGGCTTTCGTCAGCTGCGTTTCCGCATGCAGAAGGTCCTGTAATTCTTCAACGAGTAATTCTTTTAATTGGGACATAGAATTGGTCTCTCTTTCGGCAAACTACTTGGAACGGCTTGTTCCTCCGGATTGTTTTTTCGCTGCGGAACGTTTGCCGGCGGCCGAGGAACCGTTATGGGCATTGTGCTCTCCCGGTTCCCGCTCTCCGGTTTCGGGGGACAGAAACGGCTTGAACGCGGGAGCTTCCACGTATTCCCAGGTTCCGCCCTCATTCCAGGGACCGCGCACGTCCGGCTCTCCCCGATCCCCGATCCCGGTCGAATCGTTAAAGTACTGATCCACGATACCGGGCGTGGGCGGCAGCTTGCCGATTGAAAACACGGGCTTACCAAGGCTTTCGAGAGCCAGGGTAAACGCCTTCATGTGCGTGATCTCCCGGGTCATCAGGAACTGCAAGGCGTCGAGCGTACCCTTGTCTTCGGTGAAGTTCATCAAGCGCTCATAGGTGATCTTTGCGCGGGCTTCCGCTGCGATATCATTTCGAAGATCGACATCGAGCTCACCTGTGACCTTCAGGTAATCCGCTGTCCAGGCATTCCCCACCGAGTTGCGCAAGGAAACTCCACCCCCGCCCACGATGGCGATCAAAGGATCGGCTTCGGCGGCGTTCCTCGTGTTTCTCATCGGCTTCAGGTGCATC
>JBJMGJ010000460.1:0-8574 GCA_045807965.1 Bryobacteraceae bacterium
AAATCGGTATCCCAACTGGACACTCCAACACCCTGCGGATTTCGCACTTTCGTGTCCAGGGCCTGACGGATGCAACGCTGGCGAAGGATACGACGCTCTATTCGGAAGGGTATTCGGCCGGCGCCCTTCGTTTGAAAACGCTTTATGAAGTTCAACTAGTGAACGCGGGCGTGAACGCGATTGCGCCGTTCAAAACCGTGACCACCGACTCGAGCGGAACACCAATGACAACACCGCGCACGGCACGAGTAATCTGGTGCTCCCAACGTTCGGATTCGAAGGCGAACAGAAGATCGGCAAGTACTTCCGTTGGGAAGCGAAAGCCTCAGGCTTCGGCCTGCCTCACCGCGGGAATATCCGGGACGCGCAGGCATTAGCCGCCGTTCGCGTAAACCAGTTTGAGTTGATCTGTGGCGAAAAAGGATTCCATTTCAAGACTTCGCCGAGATCGGCCATGTACATGGTGGATACGTTGTCCGGCGTGTTCTTCGGCGTGCGGTATTACTGGGGCCGGGAATAGCTTTCGAGCTAATCCATTTCAACCAGAATCTTGGTAAATCGCTCAGGAGTTTGGCTCCATTCGGCGAGCGCGTCACCGGCATCCGATAGCGGCACGGTCTTCGAGATTGTGGCCTCCACCGGAAACTTGCCTGTCTGAAGCATCTTGATGACGTCCGGAAACTCATTCAGGTAGTTGCGCGAGCCGAGGATATCGAGCTCTTTGTGCACAAACAGCTTGGTATCGAAGCTGATCGGTTCTTTCGCCCACCCGATGTAAACCACGCGACCGGTATGCGCGACCTCGTCAACGGCCAGGCGATAGGTACCCGCAGCACCGACTGCTTCGATCACCACGTCGGGGCCACGGTCGTCTGTGAGGCGCAGCAACTCGACGTGGACGTCTTGAGTGTTTGACTGAATGGAGTGTGTCGCTCCGGCTCGTTGCGCCAGGGCCAGCTTGCCTTCGTCAAGGTCGATGGCGACCGTGCGAGCGCCCCGAGAAGACGCGGACGCAATGGCCCCGAGACCGACCATGCCAACGCCGATGACCGCGACCACATCCGACCCTTCCACCCGTCCACGAGCCGCGGCATGAAAGCCAACGGCCAAAGGTTCAACAACACTCAGTTCCCGCAAAGACAGCCCGGCGGAGTTGACGAGCTTTTGCCACGCAATAGTGAACAAGCTTTTCATCGCGCCGTCGCGCTGCACACCCAGTGTCTCGTTGAATTTGCACGCATTGGTTCGGCCCCGTAAACACGAAGCGCATCGCTCGCAGCTCGTGTTCGGATACGCAGTGACATCCATTCCCGGTTCGAACTCGCCAGGAACGTCGGCACCAACCGCGACGATTGTCGCCGCGATCTCGTGACCTGGAATCCTCGGGTAGCTGACGAGAGGATTCTTGCCACGAAAGGTACTGAGGTCGGTCCCGCATAGCCCAATAATTCTGGTTTTCAATAAGACCTCGCCCGGTTTGGGCGAAGGTTCCGGGAGCTCGCGAACCGCTGAGTTGCCGGGTTCGGTGATATAGAAGGCTTTCATCTAATTAAATGGGCGGAAGACCCGCTATCACGCGATCGATTTCGTCGGGAGTGATGTAGAAATGGGGCGAGACCCGAATCCACTCCTGGCGCGGCGTCGCCAGGATGTTGTCTCGCTTGAGCGAGCTGACGATCGCACTGCTGTCGATCGCCGGATGACGAAAACTGACGATTCCGGAGCCGGTCATCGGAGTGCGGCGGACCAGAAGCTCGTAACCTAGATTGCGAACGCCGTCTTCAACTTGCTGGGCCAACGAATCGACCGCATTACATATGTTCTGAACGCCAACTTCGACGATCAGATCAAGCGCCGCCCGCAGACCGTAGCACCCGACGGTGTTCAAAGTTCCGCATTCGTACCGTCCGGCGTCGGGGCGCAGTGTCATATCGCGCTTGCCGTAATCGAAGTAGTGAGCCGGATTGGTCCAGCCGAACTCAGTCGGTTCAATCGTGTCCTGCCACTTTTTCCGGACATAGAGGATCCCGTTTCCTTCCGGTCCCAGCATCCATTTGTGACCATCTGCGGCTAGTGCGTCAATGGCACACTCCTCGACATCAAGGGGGTAAACTCCCATCCCTTGAATGGCGTCGACGAAGAAGAAACTGCCGTGTTCGCGGCAGAGCTCGCCAATGGCGCGCAGATCGACCCGGTAGCCGCTCAGGTAATTGACGAAGCTGATAGCAAGCAGCCGCGTCCCGGGCAGGGCAGCGGCGATCGTTTCGAGGGAATCATAGATCGACAGCCACTTGAGCTTCACCCCGCGCGCTTCAAGACGGAGCCAGGGGTAGTAGTTAGCCGGAAATTCTTCACGAAACGCGACGATTTGGTCGCCGGCTTTCCAGGGAAACCCTTCGGCAATGAACGAAATACCTTCCGAAGTGTTCTTGACGATCGCAATCTCGTTGTTGCCGGCGTTGATCAGGCGCGCTGCGGCGTGGCGCAGATCGTTGTAGCACTTCATCCACTCGGTGTAATGGAGAGAACCGAACTGGCAAGCCTGTTCAGTCAAGTCCTTCATGGCCTTCGAAGCTCTTCTGCTCAGCGGGGCAACGGCCGCATGGTTCAGGTAAATGAGCTGGCGGGTAACGGGGAACTCGTCTCTAAATTCTTGAATCGGAGAGGGTCGGGAGTTTAGTAGCGCTTTCGAGGTTTCTTCGAAACCCATTACTCCGAGCATACGTTACTCATGACAGGACCCGGTGCGTTTCGCACAGTCAAGTCTTCATTTTGGTTCTATACTGGGTGCAGAGCGGATTCTGTTTGCGACTGCCAAGCACCGGACGAGACGTGCCGCGGCAGAGGAGCCTTATGCGTCGCTTTTTCTTCGTTCGATCTTCTACCAGCCTTGTTCTCTCGGCTCTATTACTGGCTCCTGCTGGCGCTTTTCCCGCCCCGCGCGACAAAGATGCGCCCACCACGAAGGACAGCAGTGGCAAAGACACCAACGACTCCAAGAAGAAGGGCAGCAAAGACGATCCCGACGACATCGGGGATCGGAACGTCAGCGGCAAGGTCAACTTTTACTCTTTAGAGAAGGAGATCGCACTCGGCAAGCAACTGGCGCAACAGGTCCAGCAGCAATCAAAAGTCATTAACGATCCGGTCGTATCCGAGTATGTGAACCGGGTTGGACAGAACCTGGTCCGTAATTCCGACGCGAAGGTTCCTTTCACCATTAAGGTGCTTGAAGATCCGGTGGTAAACGCGTTCGCGCTTCCCGGCGGCTTCTTCTTCGTGCAGTCGGGTCTGATTCTGAAGGCCGAAACGGAAGCCGAACTGGCCGGTGTGATGGCTCATGAGATCGCCCACGTCGCGGCCCGCCATGCCACCCGCCAGGCTACACGCGGTCAGATCGCCCAGCTTGCGACGATTCCATTGATCTTTATGGGGGGTGCGGCGGCATACGGTATTTACCAGGCCTCGGGTTTACTGGTTCCGCTCACGTTTTTAAAGTTCAACCGTGGACAAGAAGCCGAGGCCGACTTCCTCGGGCTCCAGTATATGTACAAAACGGGGTATGACCCGAATGGGTTCGTCGATTTCTTCGAGAAGATCGAGACGCTCGAGAAGCGCAAGCCCGGCACCATGTCCAAGCTCTTCTCGACCCATCCTCCGACCGATGAGCGAATTGTTAAGACGCAGAAGGAGATCACCGAGCTGAGGCCGCGCCCCGAGTATGTGGTGACAACGTCAGAATTCAATGACGTGAAGGCAAGGTTGGCGATGCTTGAGAATCAACGGCGTCCGGATAAGGAATCCGGCGATCCGAACAAACCCACTCTGCGTCGCAATCCGAACTCAAATGGCCCGATTGAGGATGAGACAGATCCATCGAAGAAATCCAAGGGTGACGACGATGACCGTCCGAAGCTCAAGAGGCGGCCGTCCGATACGGGCGATACGACGAGCACTCCGACATCGACCGACAAACCCTAAAGAGGACGCGTCGTCATCACGATAGCTGTTTCCCTCGGGTTCTCGTAGTAATTGAAACGGTACCCGAGTTCCCGGAAACCTAACTTCTTGTACAGCGCCTTAGCTGCAACGTTTGAAGCCCGCACTTCCAAAAAGAAGATTGCGGGCTTTTGCATTTCATGGTGGAGCAGGGAAGCCGCGATCCCGCGTCGCCGTGAGCCGCTCTTGACAGCTAAGTTGATGATTTCTCGCTCCGCGGGGTGCCCGTCTCCTTCGGGCGCAATCTGCCGGGAGACCAGAAATCCGTGAATATCACCCTCCTCTTCCGCCACAACGCACGGGTGTCGCAGGAAATCAGACGGTAGCCAGGCTGAATGAGGAAACGACTCGATCTCGATGTCCTGTATCCGATCCAAGTCCTCCGGCGTTGCTTCCCTGATCAACGCGAGGACCGGGTTTCGAGGCTCAAAACCGTACCGTCGATCCGCAACGTTTCGTCCGGCTGTGCCGAATACGTCACCGTTACTCGTAGCGGAGGATTCTGAGTGCCGCAGGCAAGTCCTGCTTCGGACACATTCCGGAGGAGGAGACTCGATTCGCGGCTTTTCGCATCCTTCACTCGCAGGCGGGCGTTTTTGCCCATGCACTCCACCCCGACCAGTTGGCCGCGTATCTCCTTCTTCGGTACAACCTGATTCCATGGCACGACTTCAGCCGGAGCGCTTCCACCTGATTCCGCATCGAGGGCGGCATTGGCCTTGGCTTCGGCCGCTTTGATGCGGTCAGCTTCTGATTGCTGCGCCCGCTGGTCAGCCAAGTGGGCGGCGTCGCGCTCATCCCTTCGGGCTTTCTCGGCAGCGTCCAAACGGGCCGACTCATTTTCCATACGCATCTGGTGAACTTCGTCGCGTGCTTTGTCCGTGGCAGCCGACTCCTCCGCCCGCAGCCAGCTTCCCTGTGCCACTGCCGCGTGCCCGTTTGCGACCTGCGCCTTTGCTAGCTCGATCCAGTATTTCGTTTCACGGGGGTTGATTTGGGTCGCTTTCTTGATTAATGCCTCGCGCTCACCTTTGTCCTCGGTTTCCTGCGCCTGCCGAAACACAGGTTCAGCCCAGCGCGGGTTCAAGGTAGCTGCTTTTTTCAGTAGCGCAATCAATCGTTCCGTTGGTAAATCCTCAGCCGAGGCGAAGTAAACCGGCGCGCTGCGACTACCAGCCTGCGCCGCCGAATCGAGGTACTTTGTCATGTCGGCGTTCTCTAGTACCGCCAGTTGCGCCAGACCCTCGTACCCAAGCGGTGCCGCTCCGCCTCCGGCCTTCACCGCCGCCTCGTATGCTAACCGCGCCGTCTTCGTATCGCCCGGCAGCTTGGCATCGGCCAGGTAAACCTCAATTTCCGTATCCGGGACGGAATGCTCGCCAAAATCACGCTTCGGATTGAGAGGTCGTCCCGATACCGAAGCGGATGGCCACTTATTCGAGCTGACAATGTCCTCAGCTTCTTTCTCCAGTTCATCTGTCGGGCGTCCGAACGCATTGGTTTCGGCAGAACGAAGAGAACTGCCGCCCTTTAAGGCTGTTATGAAGATATGGAAGCTGGCAGCGTAGTCAAACTTGGTCGCGAACAACATCATGCGAGCTGTCGCGAGATCGAGATGGGCCGGTGTGCCGCCCCAGGTCACGCGACTGCCGTTTGCTTCCAATGTGTCGAACAGTTGCTCCAATCCCGATTCGACATCGGCGGGCAGCCGCACTGTGTTCGCGTCTAACATCAACGCAGCGACTTGGCCCAACGGAGGCCTGGCTGCTGTTGGGCAAATGACTGTGTATTGCGAGTGGAGAACGACGGCGTTCTCCCACTGGAAGATCGGCTCCTCAGCTTGCGATACGAACCCAAACGGCTTGTACGCCTGCGCGCCAGGCGTTCCGGCCGCGGGCCGGGAGATAAAGGTGCAATTCGCGCCTTTTTCGATGACGTCCGTGACGATGACCCGGAAAGGCCAGGCGGCGCCCAACTCCTTTTGCTCCAGTAAACCGCCCAAAACCCATCGCACCTGTTCGAGTTCGGTCAGGATGTCTCTTGCGCGTCCGAGGTCGCCTTGAGTATCGAGGTAGAAAGGTCCGATGTTCAGTTCGGTCCAGTTATCGCGCGCGGCCTGCGACAGGGAGGGGACGAGGAGGAAGGCTGGAAGGAGGACGAGCGCTCTAAGACCGTGGAGGCGTGGTAACCACAATCGCACGAGCCGCCTCAGGCGATCTTGCACGGTAGGAATGGGGCTCCGAAGAGTCGAAGTAGACACTATCTCCGGCTTCAAGGATATGCTCGTTCGACTGATAGTTTATCGCGAGCGTTCCGTTGAGCACGTGAACGAATTCCGAGCCTTCGTGCTGATGCTCCCGCAAAGGAGTCCCTGCCGAGGTCGGGGGGAAGTCGGCGAGATATGCTGAAACCGCTTTCTCGGTTGCCCCGTACGCCAACACTTCAAAGTAGTAGGACGGGACCGCGATTTCCGGCGTCTCCGGAAACCGGATTCGATCAAGCGAGCGAATGACCGAGAAGCTCTTCTTTTGCCGCTTTTCGCCGAAAAAAAACTCCAGACCTACGTCGAACACGGTCGCAATGCGTGCTAGCGTCGGAAGCGTAGGAATAAGCTTTCCATTCTCGAGTTGAGACAGCATGGAGGCGGATAATCCGGTGTGTTTACCCAGATCTACCAGCGCGATTTTCTTTCGTAGCCGGAGATGCCGCAGTTTCGCGCCGATGTCATAGCTTCCGATAATTCGGCGGATCATCTCATCTCCGCTTTCAGCATCCCTCAAAGTCACTTCAATCTCACTTAAGCGAGCGTGCCCGTTTTTCGTATCGCTGAACTGGCTTTTATTGTCAGCTACAGAAACGAGAGATACCGCCTTAAAGTTGTCCATAGAGGCTCATTCGGATGGATTCTTACGACCGGGCGCAGATGCAAAACCGTTTAACCTACCAGTTGAGCGATGACGCTTTAGTCGCAAACTGTACGAACGGAGATGAGGCCGCCTTCGACGAATTGATGAGGCGTCACCACACGACGGCCCTCAAGGTAGCTTATTCCATCGTTCGCAACCGTCAAGACGCGGAAGACGAGGTGCAAAACGCATTCTGGAAAGCGTATAAGCACCTGGGGCAATTCAATCGCGACTCCAAATTCTCTACCTGGCTTACTCGTATTGTGGTGAATCAGTGCCTGATGAAACTCCGCCGTTCCCGGAAGATCCAGCACTTCTACCTCGGCGATATGGGTCCCGGGGAAGAGTTCTCTAATTTCGAACTGCGAGATAGCAGGCACACACCCGAGGAAGGCGTGGGCCAGTCGGAGATTCATAAGGTGCTGTTTGAAGAAATTGGCAAGACGCCGCCCTTGCTTCGGAATGTGTTTCTGCTGCGGGATGTGCAGCAGCTTCCCATGCCCCAGGTAGCGGAAACGCTTGGAATTTCAATTGCGGCCGCAAAGAGTCGTTTATTACGGGCCCGCTCGGAGCTTCGCAATCGGATGAGCCGGCACTGCGACAAATCAGGTTCGGCGGCCCTGTTGGCCTAAGAATTCTCCCAAAAAGAAAGGACGCCCTTGCGGGCGTCCCTTGGCGAACGTTGTTTGCAGGACCGACTACTTTTCGGGGGTTACTTTCTTCTCATTCGGAACAACGGCGTTCTTTACCCCTTTGGCTACATTCTTCGCCGCGTGGCCAGTGCCTTCGCCAATCTTGGCCGCACCTTTCCCCACGCCTTTGCCGAAGTCGACAGCACCTTCGCCGACTTCGCCGTGCTTGATGTCAGTGCCAGCATCCTTAGTTCCCTCAGCCATGGTCTTTCCGCCCTTGGTATACGACTTCTTGACGTTTTCACCAGACGTTGCAATCTGGTCCTGGCTCTCCTGATGCTTCACGCCGAGTGCGTCGAGAGTCTTCGGGCCCAGCACGCCGTCGGCACTAATATTCTGTTGCGTCTGATACTTCTTCACTGCCGCTCGCGTAGCCGGCCCATCCACACCATCCACTGGGCCCGGATCAAAGCCCTTGTCTTTCAGCGCGTGCTGTGCATCGCGAATCGTGGCGCCGCTTTGGGCCAGTGCGGGAATGGCTAGTAGAGAGATGGCCAGAACAGATGAAACAAAAATTTTTTTCATTTTTTTCTCCTTCGCTCCGTTGTCACAGAGCGATTTGCGTTTCGCTTGACCCGAACCAAGATTCGAACCCCAAACGTAACTTCAGTCTTACTCGTGAGACTGCGGGGGGCAAAAAACGTAACGCAAAGCTTTGAGGATATTGCTCGAATCAGGGAAAATGGGCCCGAATCCGTTTCTGTCCGAGACTCAATGCTGCTGAACGGGGTGAGATCTATTTGTCTTAAGCTGACTGATTTGCGCAAAAAGAATCAGCGAAGCTGTGGCTGAAGCCCTTCGGGGAGCTAGCGTTTTCTCGCCTCGTCGAGAACCGTTCGGGCCAGCCTCACGCCTTGCTGAATAGTTGTCAACACCCGCGAAACGTCGAGGTCCGTATCCTTCACCCGCGCTAGCCGGATGGCTACAAAGATTGCAGCCGCTATCGCGACCGTCGAAACATAACGGTCGAGAGGTAG
>JBJMGJ010000461.1:0-6298 GCA_045807965.1 Bryobacteraceae bacterium
CGGGTCGTGTACGAGACGCTGTACCACCGGTTGGCGCGCACTCGTTTGAAGGTGTCCTGGAACTCGGTGTCAAGCGCAAATTTCGCAATGACGGCTTTATTCAAGATGCGAAGTGAAAATGTGTCTTCTGTTTCAGTTTGGCGGAACACGCGCGATTCAATGACATTCGGGGCATAGTAGTCTTTGTATCGGCCGTGATCGCGCACAACGGACAGAACGTCATCCACACGAGCTCCGGGCAGGAAAACCGCACCGATCCAATGATGAATCAATCCGAGAGGAACCCGGTGTGGATTCTCGCCGAAGGGTGCGACCACTGTCTCTCCTTTGTGCAGACGCCGAAGCCGCTCGGGCGATTCATCGCTCCACAGGAACGATGTCGCCGCTGAGTAGGCCCCGATACGGCCGTTTTGGGTATGCACATATGCGTCCCAGGCCGCTAAAGTCTCGGGAGTCAGTTCCGCTCCTTTCGATGTAAGGGAAGCGGCCAAGATAAGAATTGCCGCCGCGAGAAAAGCGCCGCCAAAGCGCCGGTCCTCCGACTTCGAGAAAAGAGACGAAGCCAACGGTCGCTGCCGGCTATCCGATGTCATATAACCTCCACCTGCTAAGATCCAGATGTCGCGGACGCTGGACGGGACGCCCGATAATCGTCCAGATCTGTTGTCTATTCGTCCAGCTTCCAGGAGAAATGTGGACCCGATTACTGATGTCTTCACGGCAATGCGAGTGGAGAGCATTGTCTATGGGCGCATCGAACTGACTACACCGTGGGGGCTTCGCTTCGACAAGGGTGATTACGCTTGCCTCGGCACGGTGGCGCGCGGCAATGCGTGGCTCACGGTACAAGGACAGGAACAGCCCATCGCTATGGCGGGGGGCGACTGCTTCTGTTTATTCGCCCAAATGCACGAGTACACATTGGGGCACCGTCCTCAGGCACCCGCTGCGGACATGCAAGACGTTGCGCGCACGAAATGTGGCTGTGTAATTCGCCACGGCGGTGGGGGCGCGTTAACGACCATCCTGGGCGGTAAGTTGACGTTTGATAAGGCAAATAGCAAACCGCTGATGGATTTGATCCCGCCGTTCATTCATGTACCGAATGACCGCGTGCAAGCGTTGCCGCTGCAACAGACGCTGCAACTATTTGCAGCTGAAGCGGCGCAATCGAATCTCGGCTCATCCCTGATTCTTAAGCGGCTGGCGGATATTCTTCTGCTTCAGCTAATCCGTGAATATGTTTCGTCGAGCACTTGCCGCGAGACAGGGTGGCTTCGCGCGTTGTCGGATCCGCGAATCGGCGGAGTGCTCCGATCCATGCACGACAACATTGAGCAGCCGTGGACGGTGGGTGAATTGGCTTCTGTGGCGGGCATGTCCCGATCCGCCTTCGCAATTCGCTTCAAGGAAGTTGTGGGTGAGACACCGCTCGACTACCTGACGCGCTGGCGAGTGTATAGGGCTGCCGTGCTGCTGAAAGAAGGGAACCGAAACCTGACGGAGATAGCGAACGCGGTTGGGTATGATTCGGACGGATCATTCAATAAAACGTTTAAACGGATTGCGGGAGTCACGCCGGGCGAGTATCGCCGCGCAGGCGGCCGGTTCGCTCCGGAGATAACAACTTTTTGTGACGAGCAAGTTTAACGTTCGGTCATTTGGGTTTTTGTAGACATCGCGGGCGGCCGTTATCCGCCAAGCTTGGTCAGAATGAATGCGACGAGGAAGCCAGCTACAGTGATCAAACCGGCCCAATTACGGGCCTCGTCGAACGCCTCTGGAATCATGGTGTCAGCCAGCATTGCTAACATCGCACCCGCGGCAGTAGCGGTAATCGCGGCGATAAAGTCGCCGGATGTGCCCCGGCAAGCAACGTAGCCGAGCAGGGCGGCTATCGCGGAGATTACAGTGATTGCTCCCCAGAGGCCGAATACGTAGACACGTGAGCGACCCGCCTTCTTCATACCAGCTGAACTAGAGAGACCCTCCGGGATATTGGATATGAAGATCGCTACCACGGCAACGAGGCTGACACCTCCTCCTCCCAACAGACTAATACCAATCACCATCGATTCGGGTATCCCGTCCAGGAGAGCGCCGACGGCTATAGCGAGACCGCTTCCGGGCTGGTCCTGCTCTGACGGTTGCTGCGTACCCGATCGCTTTCGGTGCTTGGCACCACGTCGTGCGAGCAACCAGTTTGCAAGCGAATAGATAACCGCCCCTCCTAAGAAGCCGGCGCTAGTGGAATCGAACCCGCCGCGGCGATAAGCCTCGGCCATGAGGTCAAATGACAACGCAGAAATGAGCACTCCGCTTCCGAACGCCATTACGTAGGCCGTAGTGCGGCTGCCAAGCTCAAACAGATCGCCAATCCCGGCTCCGACCAGCAGAGCCGATCCCGCCACCAGGCCCCAAAACCCAGCCCAAAACCATTCCGGCATAGAAGTTACTCTCCTTTGAGTGGCAGCCATCCTTCTGCTAGTCCACAAAGGTCGGACTACGTCCGTGCTCAATGAGTAACTCCCAGTTACTGGGGGCTGCCTCTGGTTTTATTCACGCGTCCGGACAATGCGATGTAGAAGGTGTTCATGCGTGTTCAACTAGTCCTCTTCGCCCCCAAGGGACTGCCAAGCGCTCCATATGACACGCTCGACGAAGCCGGGCAGACCGACAAGCGCATGGCGGTATGCCGCGAACTTCTTGCGACCAGAACTACCGCAGTGATCGCTTCACCGTTCCAGCGTCAGCACCGGCGCGCCTTTGTCTTTCACTAAGAACACGACGAATTTCGCTGGCTTACTCTTGCTTGCGTTCCGCCCGACAACGTGGATGTCGTTGGGACCTTCATAGAAGCTCTGCCCTGGCCTCAGGGTGACTTCTCTTCCGCCTTTTACCTGCATCACGACGGAGCCTTCCAGCACGTAAAGAAACGCATGAGCATTGTGATGATGGACAGGGTCCGAACAGCCTGGGGGGGTAGTCCACGGTGATCATTAGCCCTTCCTTGCCGGGAAACTCTGCAAGGTCCTTCGACATAAGCGGCGTAACCTTTGCCTCCTGCGCCATCAATGTGCTGCTGATGAGAAGAGACAGCGCCAATATTCGTCCTGAGCCCGTCATCCCTTGCTCGCCGCCGCTGGTTCTACTGCGGTGTCCGCAGTTGTACTCGGCATTTGGCTCGTGGACTGACTGAGCCACGTTTCGAAGCGTGTATCTCCAAGTCGCGCATTAGCATCAGGTACCAGCGCGCCCTCGCTTAACTCAATGCCGTAATAGCGCGCATGCGGGTCAGCGACAACTTCGCGCGAATCTTGACTGACGGCAAGACCTCGCCGGACCAGTTCGGAGAGACGAAACTGCTCCGGCCCCCCGATTTCAACCGTGCCATTCACGGGTGAGGCCAATGCGACCCGGCACACAGCACCCGCGACATCATCCGCCGCCATCGGCTGGATGCGGGCGGGTGGCAGGCGAACAATATTACCCTCCGTCGCAAAATCGGCGATGCCCTTGATGAATTCGAAAAACTGTGTCGCGCGAACGATTGAATAGGGAACTGAGGAGCCCTTTATTAGATCTTCCTGAGCGATCTTTGCGCGGAAGTAACCGCTTGCAAGCAAACGTTCGGATCCCACAACCGACAAGGCAATATGATGTCTGACACCCGCAGCCGTTTCATAGGCGAGAAGGTTGCGGGTTGATGTCTTGAAGAATCTCATCACAGCGTCGTCTTCCCACGAGGGTGCATTCGATACGTCGACTACGGCCGACGCGCCTTTCAGAGCCTCGGCCAGTCCCTCGCCCGTGAGCGTGTTGACCCCGGAACTTGGTGACGCAGGAAGTGCTTCGTGGCCTTGCTCACGAAGCTTGGTAACGAGCTTTGATCCGATGAGGCCAGTGCCTCCAATGACGACGATTTTCACGATGGTCTCCTTCATCTTTCGACCGCGGCAGTTCGAAGCTGCTGGTCGTACTTGCTACGACCGGCCACCCCATCGATCTGTGACAACATCCTCGCCCTTGTACTCGAATTCTCAGCTCCATTTATTTGGCCAGACGCTTTTCGATGCGCCGGTCAGGGATCAGCCAGAGCAACGCCGCTGCCACGAACACCGCGTCCGCAATCCGCGGCGAATACAGCGCCACCACGATCGCTACGAGATAAAGCACCACGGAAACTCTGCCCTTCCAATCTCCTCCGATCGCTTGCTTCAGAATTGAGTCCTGGCCTTGAGCGCGCATGATCACTCGCTCGAGGAGGTAGTATGCGACCGCAGCCATCAAGAGCACAGCGCCGTATAAGACCGTGGGCGCCGTGGCAAAATGGTTTTCCCCCATCCATCCTGTGGCGAACGGAAGTAACGAGAGCCAGAACAATAAGTGGAGATTAGCCCAGAGCATCGCGCCAGTCACTACGTTGCAGGTATGCAGAAGGTGATGGTGGTTGTTCCAGTAAATGCCGATGTACGCGAAACTCAAGATGTAGCTAAGGAAGGTCGGAATCAGCGGCAATAAGTCGTCCACACGGTCTCCGTGCGGCGCCTTCATCTCCAACACCATAATCGTGATAATGATGGCGATCACTCCATCACTGAATGCTTCCAGTCGTCCTTTGCTCATCTAGCCTCCGGTGCACGGCCGAATCCTGTGCATGCTTCGCTCGGCTCACCATTCTTGCAAGGACGATCTGTCACGAACGAGGATTCCGCTCTGTCATAGCTGTGGCCGGTTGGCACAATCCTTCAGTTCGGTTCTGCCAATCGGATCCACAGAGGGAAATATGCGCAAAATACTGATCGTGGGTGGTGGATATGCGGGCTTCTATACGGCCTGGAAGCTCGACAAGAAACTTCGACGAGGAGAGGCTCAGGTGACGATCATCGATCCCCGACCCTACATGACGTATCAGCCGTTCCTACCCGAGGTAATGGCCGGCTCGATAGAACCGCGTCACTGCGTGGTGCCCCTGCGAAGCCACCTTCCCCGCACCGAGGTGGTGACTGGAACCGTCGTGTCGATCAATCACGCCGCCAGGAAAGTCACTGTTCGTCCTTTGATAGGTCCGGAATTCGACTCCGGCTACGACATCATTGTGGTAACGGCCGGAGCGGTGACGCGTACATTTCCGATAGCGGGCATCGCGGAGCACGCAATCGGCCTGAAACACATCGAAGAGGCAATCTATGTCCGCAACCGGCTGCTCGCCGCCTTTGACCAGGCATCGAACTTGGTTGCCGGGCTAGAGCGAAAGCGGCTGCTTACAGTTACGTTCGTCGGCGGTGGCTTTGCCGGTGTCGAGGGGCTCGGAGAGCTTTTGTCGTTAGCCACTGCGCTTCTGGGTTTCTATCCGAAGCTGCGCTCTGGGGAACTCGATTTTCGGCTAGTGGAAGCACAAGGGCGCATTCTCCCCGAAGTCTCGAACCGCACGGCAGTACGGGTGCAGCGCTCTCTCGAAAAGCGCGGTGCTCGCATCCACTTAAATACACAGGTGTTGTCCATTGAGAATGGTCGCGTCGTGCTGTCAAATGGGGAAGAGTTCGACTCAAATCTGATTATTTGGACAACGGGCAACGCTGCCAATCCGACTGTGGCAAAGCACACTGACCTGCCTGTCGACCAACGGGGCTTTCTGATGGTTCGAGCGGACCTTCGAATCGGAACGGAGAGCGCGCCCGTGAATGATGCCTGGGGTGCTGGAGATAATGCAACGGTCACCGATCTCAGCGCCGGAGCACCAGGAGTCCGCACCGTGCCTAATGCACAGCACGCCGTTCGGCAAGGAAAACGTCTCGCCGAAAACATTGTGGCGACATTGCGCGGGAAGCCAGCGAGGGATTATGTTCATAAGAGCCTCGGCGTGGTCGCCACACTTGGAATCGGCCGAGGAGTGTTCCAGTCCGGGAGCATCGTGATTACCGGATTCCCGGCTTGGCTCATTCACCGCGGGTATCACGTTCTCGCCGTACCGACATGGGAGCGGAAGGTTCGCGTCCTGGCGGTGTGGCTGACAGCCGTTCTGTTCGGCCGTGACATCTCCTCGTTGGAATCGGCCCAGCATCCGCGTGCGGCGTTCGTCAATGGCGGGGAACCCGAACCCGATGCCTCTCGCGACCTTCAACCTGTTTCCGCTCGGCCTTCCGCGGAGCCAAACTCGGCTTTGACGAAGAAGCCAGTAGAATTGACGGGTGGAGCCCGAAGCACAAGATGATTCGCTAACAGAATTTCTAAAAGCGCGCCCCCGCCTTTTTGGCATCGCGTACCGCATGCTCGGAAGTGCGGCTGAAGCCGAAGA
>JBJMGJ010000462.1:0-6522 GCA_045807965.1 Bryobacteraceae bacterium
ACCGTGCGATACCAGTCGGTTAGGTGCGTAACGTTCCCTTCGTGATCGTGCTGGTAAAAATACAGTTCGTGTCCAACTATGGCGGTATCGAAACGCATCAGAATTTCGTCGATCCCCCTCCCGTAGGTGTTGTCGGCAATTTGTGTGCCGGCGGGGTTGTACTCGGTAATCAGTTTGTCGCCGTCATAAACGTAGTAAGTGGTCGTGCCGTTCGGTAGAGTTCGTTTCACGCAACGCCCGAGAGCGTCATAGCCTACGGTATAACTTGACGAAGCATTGGTAATTTTGGCCACGTAACTATCGCCGACGTAATCATACGTATTGTTTTGGAAAGCGCCGATTTGATGTTCGGGACCGCTGGTGAGGTTGTTGCTGTTAGGAGTGGTACTGTCGGCCGTTGTGTAGCGATTGATGTTGTCGGGGGTATAGTTCTTGGTCACCCCGGCGTCGATCACGCTGTTGCGGTTGCCCACCAGATCCAGGTTATAGGTCACGGAGCGGTTGGACCACTGATAGCCAGCGGAGCTGAGTTCCCCAGGCGCATTGTACCCAAATGAATCGGTGTTTCCGTCGTCACGAGTTACCGAGGTCAGCCGGTTCATAGGACTGTAACCGTACGATTCATAGGCCCATGGTGTGGCTAAACGCGTTCCACCGGATTTCAGTTCCCTTTGGGTCATTCGGTTTACCGAATCAGGCGTGCCATAGTCCTGATCGATTAAGTTCATGCTGTTTAATCGATGCGTCACATTGGAGGAGGCATCATAGGTATATTGGAAATAGCTAGTAAGTTGGGAGGTGAGAGCAACCCTTTGCAGCCGGCCCATGGGATCGAACTTAAAGGTCCGGTCGTATGCCCACGGATCGCTGATATACAGCCTCGTGTTTTCATTGGCACTATCGTACTCATATTGAACGAGCTTTGTGACTCCTCCCACCAACGCCTGCTGATCGGTTAGGAGCTTGTTCGCGTCATCGTAACCGCGCGTCACCGTGGAGAAATTGTTTTGAGCGACTTTCAGCCGCCCTGCAGGGTCATAAGTAAAGGTACTCTTATCGACACCATTAGCCCATCCTATGTCGGGCGAGGCAGAATCGGGAATGTTGTGCCAACCCATCGATGCTTTTCGGTTTCGAACATCATAGGTAAAAACCTGGTATATGGGCGGGGTCGGCGACGGAGAAGCAGATTGGTTCGCGACTTGGCGCGAAACCGCGTTGTAAACATCATCGTAAGCGAAGTCCTGATGATCTCCGTTCTGGTAAAGCATCTTCACCTTCAGATCGGCTGCGTTGTAAAAGAATTCCGTCGTGTGAAGGTTAGCGTCCTTAACGGTGTGCATTTTTCCGCTTGGGAAATATGTAAATGTAGTTAAGTGCGCGGCGTCGCCACCGGTGTGGGTGAGAACGCGATTCATCTGATCGTAGGTGTTCACCTCAGTTGTGTTGTCAGGTCGCGTCAGCGTCAGGACATTGCCGGCAGGATCGTACGCCCACTGGGTCATTTGGTTGAATGGCAGCGGACCTACGGTTTTGATTTCCCTATTGCGGGTGTCGTATGTGTTAGTGGTAACGTTGCCTCGAGGATCGGTGACCGTTAGGGCATTTCCGTTAGGGTCATAGGAGAAATTAGTAGTAGCGGCTACGCTTGTACCTTCGGCCTGGATAGTTGACGCGAGCCGGAAGTTGCTGTCGTAGGTGTGTCCCGTTGTGATTCCGCTAGGCGCAGATTCAGTCGCTGGGCTAATCGTTTTTCGAACGGAGTTGGTGGTGTGAGTAGCAGCCGAAGCGCCGCTGGTGGCGGTGTACTGCATCGTCGTCGTGTGAGTCAAAGCGTCCGTTGTCGCTATAAGGCGGTTGTATTCGTCATAATCATACTTCGTCGTGAAACCCAACTCATTGGTCTCTTTCTTTTTGTTTCCGAATTGATCGTAAGTAAATGATTTCGACGTCCCGGCTTGGTAATTTGGCGGAGTATCGTTAGGATAAATGATTTTGGTCACCAAGCCGCGCCCCGACACAGGCGATCCGGCCGGCTGCGTTTCCAGAACCGGAATGCCGTTAGGCAATGTCTGACCGTTCGCGGCAAACGCACGGTCATATTCGTAAACCTCTTTGTTTATGAACCCCTGCGCATTGGCTGGGGGCGTTTTGCTTTTAACCCGGTCCTGCCACGCATTGCCGATACCCGGCTCACTGGCTCCGTAATAGTCATAGGTTGTATGCGGTTCACTATCGACAGGGTGATCTGTGGTCGTTGGATTCCATTCTTTTACCGGCAGGTGGCTCGTTGGATCATAAGCGAAATGTACGTACCGCGCCCGACCATCAACGGTGTTATTTCGGAGCCGATGGGTGGTCACACGCCCATCGTTGTTGTAGGCGAACGTTTCAAAACCGCCGTCCGGATAATTCACCTGATAGATCACGTTCGGATTGACCGCGGCTGTCAGCGGATTGCGCAAAAAAGTGGTGACCTTCTGGTTCTCGTCGCTGACCGTGTTCAGATAGTAGGGATACGTGGTATCAGTGTAAGTGTAATCGATGTGAGTGCCGTCGGGATGCATTCGTTGCGTCGGGTTTCCGATGTTAGGCTCAAGGTTAAACGTAGTCGGGTTACCCCTCCGGTCGGTGATTTTATTCACGAAGAAGTTTGCGTTATAGAAGTACTGTTCCTGAACATTGTTATAATCGGTCTTGTACGTAACGAATGGCGGGCCGCCACCGCCGTTCAGTTTTTCCATTCGAATCTTGCGCTGGAAAGCGCCATCGCCCCTGGTCTCGGTTTGAACAGCGGCGGTAGCCTGGCCGCCTGAATTGGACGAGAAGTTGGAAACGATCACGTCACCGGGATAGTGGCGTTCATTGAGGATCTGACCGGCAAAACGACTACCGAGCTGGTTGTACTCGTAGGTAATCTGCTGCATCGGCGTGCTTGCCCGATTATCCTGAGCTGTAAGCATGACTCCTGCTCGGCTCCCGCCGTTCAATCCCCAGTTAACGCCCGCATAAGTGTAGGTCGCCGATGTGCCGTCGCTGTAATCAGCCTTCTTCAGCGCAGCCATCGTCCTCCCAGTGTCATAAGTGACCGGTTCCCAAGTATAAGTTACCCAGTGGCCATCACTCCCGGAAACCCGAGTTGGGCACCACAGGTAACCCGGGACATTAGTGGCAGCGGCGTACTCGATAGTGATCGATCGCCCGCTGCTGTCGTACACTCCGGAAAGCCGGCTGTTATAAGCATCAACCGCCTGCCACGTTAGGCCTACACTGTGGCCGAATCTGTCCGTAATGCTTTCCGCCGAATAGGTGTCGAGGATATAGGGAGGCGGATAGGATCCGGGCTCACCGACTCGCTCCGTCGTATGGTGGAAATGCACGAAGCTGCCGTCTGCGAGGTAAAGGTCCGAAGTCGCTTCTGTAACATCGCCAACCTGGCTGATTTGCTGGTTGAATAGGCGCTCCTTGGTCCCGACTTCAAAATGAGACTGGCGGCCGTCTGGATGCGCGACGTGGACCACCTGGAAATACGGGCGCCAAGACATCTGATAGGCGTAGGAGAAACTCCAGCCGCCGCCACCACTGGAGGAATTATAGGTGCGTTCCCATCTTAAACCCTGTTCGCCTACCGCACCTGGAACCTCGAAATCAACGATGTGCCGGCTCACCGACCCGGTCCATGCATCGTAGCCGCCACCCGTAGCAATCAAAGATGAAACGTCTGTCTCGATGGTTGGCGAGCTATCGGTGGGCCCCGGCCCGATCTGTGCGTTAGCGGACGAGATAATGACGGTGCTGGTCAAACACGAAAGGACGACCGCCTTTGCCCTTCTGGCAAAATGAAACCCGACGATCTCTGTGGTTCGCTGGAGGGATTTCGAAAACATAAGCTGAACCTCCGGGTTAATTCCGGTCGACCAGAATCTGCGGAAGGGTCAATCCGTTAGGGCTAGCGGCACCGAGCGGGATAAGCCGGTCGGTCCGGGTGATGCTGACCGGATCGACACTTTGACCTTTCTTGTCAACGAAGCGAACAGTGTGAACCGCGGCAACCAGAAGTCCCGGGGGAGTCTCGCCGTCGGTCGCGACGGCGGTGAGGGCTGGGTTCGGTCCAGGCACAAACACCAGTTGTATGCCGCTTGCGCAGGTAACGATTGCGTTTGCGGGCAGAGGAGTAGCCGCAGGGGAAGCGCCGGGCGTCGGAGTTTGCGACCACGCCAGCTCGGCGAGCGTGAACAAGAAACTTGTTAGGGCAAGAAGAAAACGGGTTTTCACGCAGCCATTCGACGGCAACGAGCTTTTCTAGGCAATTGAGACAGTTGCGGTACAGTCGGACAACGGACCGGAGGCTTATCTCATGGTTCGCCTAGGCGGCATCTATCCGTTCGGTAGCTTCGGTCCGGCCGCGGTCGGTCATGGCTCGGTAATAACCGGCCACCATCAGAGTCCAGAGCCGCCGCAAAATGCATGGTTGTCAGCGTGCGCCCGTTGACGTTATCGCGTCCGGGTTAACGACCGTCACCGAGCCGTCCGCAGCGTAGATAAAGACGCTCACTTTTCCCGCGCGATCGATGAACCGTTTCATCCGCCACTGCCCGTCATACGTGTAAAGATCCTGTGTACCATCCGGATACAGGTACGCACTGAGATGACCTTGCGCATCGAAGCGGGGCGCTCCTTCGTAGATCGGAGATAGGGTTTGGGCGAGAGCGGCGGCGGAAACAAGCAACAGCACAAGAACGTTCTCATACAGTTCGCGGTGAAGCCGAGACCGACGGGGATGCTATTGCTTGCGGTGAAGCGGTATCTAGGGCGACCAAAAAAACAGTGGAAACGAAAATGCGGTGTTTCATGCTCCGATTTCAGGAATTCCGACGTATGATCAGAAAGGTTAGCAACATCGACCAAAAACGTTAGATTAGCGTCGCGCCGGGAACCCATCGGCCATTGAAGATCGCCTGCTGTTCGTTTTCAGCGGACCAGCATTGAAGCGTCAGATCGCGGACAATCCGCCTCGAGATGGCTTGCCAGTCAAAGCTGATACCTTCGAACGAGCGGTTGACCTGCGGCTGGTACGCTAAATCGACAGTTCCATGGATGAACAGGAGATGTTTCGCCGTAATGGCCTCAGCGGATAATCCCACTCGACCGAATTCAAGCACGGACTGAGTGGATAAAAACACGCAGCCGCAACGATCCCCTTGATCAGCCAATCTAATTGCATTGCCTGCTCGAAGAGCTATGCCGACTTCATTCAGGCAAGCTGTTACTACGCGAGACAGCGAACTGCTGTTCTCGGCACCGTCGTTGACAATCTCCGCATCCCGAACGCCTGCACGTTTCCAAGCTCGTAAGGCTTCCAATAGCGCGCTTCTCCAGTTCAAGTAATACCCTGGTTCGCCATTGATCGGCATCTGTTCGCTGATGGTGATTACTTTGAGTCCGCGATCTCTGAGTCGCGCGAAGTAAGTCGTCATCCGTGACGAGGGCGCCAGCCAGACAACTATGTCCGCGGTTGTGTCTAACAGTGCATCCGTGACTGCGGCTCCTTCGAAGCATGTCTCGTCGTAGAATACGATTTGGCATCCAAAGCGTTCATTCCAGAGAGTCGCCTGCATCGCGCGAACAAACGCCCGATATGTGGTCGAAGCCGAGAATGCGCGTATCGGGATCGGCAATGCGATCGTTCCGCGCAAGCTCAGTTCGTTATCGAGCCGCCGGGGTTCAATGACCGTTTTAGAACCCCAGATGCTGCCAATTACACCTTCTTTTTTCAGCTGATCGTAAAGGCGCGCTACTGTCGTTGCCGGCAAACAAAAGTGCCTGGCTACAGCGCGGATCGAATAAAAAGGGCGCCCTTTTGAGGCGCGGCTTGCAATGGCTGCCTGACGCAACAAACGCAACGCAACGAGCGCCTTTTCCTTCGCGGACAGCGCCGGATTTTCCAGGGATCTCAGGGCCGGCAGGGCCGAGTGGGTAGTTATCGGTTCCACACATCTACTACGACTATATTGTCCCTGAGTTGGGACCGAACGCGCGGAATTTGTGCTTGAGAAAAATTCCCCGGTTAAGCACGCTCGTAACGTGCGATCGGTGATGCCGAACCCGAGTCATCGTGGTTCTGATGAATTTCCTTCAACGAGATGGACGCTAATCTTTAACGCCCGCGACCCTGCTGGGACGTCAAACGCTGCTGAAGCTCTCGACCAAATATGTAGGGCCTACTGGCGACCTGCGTTGGCCTTCATCCATTGGTTAGGCTATCCACCTGCCGAGGCCGAAGATCTCGTCCAAGACTTTTTCTTTTCGCTCACTCGCGGCAAGCTATTGGACGCTGCCACTCCGGTTAGGGGCCGCTTTAGGTCCCTGCTGCTCAAGTCGCTGCAAAATTTCTGTAAGGACGCTCACACTGCCCGCCACAGGCAAAAGCGAGGCGGCGAGTACACTTTTATCTCCTGGGACACGGCCAACATCAATCTGTCGCACGCGGCTTCGCCTGATGCAGTGTTCGATGTCGAATGG
>JBJMGJ010000463.1:0-5502 GCA_045807965.1 Bryobacteraceae bacterium
AGTCAGAAGCTTTGCTTCGTCAAACTGAACTTGCGTCCAGGGCTCCTTGTGGCGGTACTGCACAATCTTCGCTCCGGCCATTAGCAATGCTTCGCAGAATGCCAGGGCTGACCAGCCACGTTTAGCGAGCGCGCCAGTGTCAATGATGGGGTAGAACCGTGGAAGCTCGAGCGAATCGGATAGCGGGGCCAAAGTCAGTGTCAATCGACGGAGACACGTCCCCCGTTTGCCTCATCGGAGAACGGAACTTGCTTGGTAATTTGAATCCCAAACCCTTCGAGCCCGACGACTTTGCGGGGATGATTGGTCAGCAGATGGATGGAAGAGAGGCCCAGGTCAGAGAGGATTTGAGCACCTACTCCCGTATCGTGCTGGACCGGCTGATGACCGACATTGGGAGTGAATGTAGATTGATTACGGCCGTGCGTCAGCAGTTCCCGGTGCCCATCACGCGGGGTACTCTGCAGACCGGATCCCGATTGATGGAGATAGAGGAAAACTCCGTACGGGGATTGCGATATTTCCTTTAGGGCGCTCTGTACCAGCTCGTGACAATCGCAATCGAGGGAACCAAACACGTCACCATAGGCGCATCGGGAATGTACACGGACCAGAACGTCCAACTTCCCCGCGACGTCGCCGCGAATCAAGGCAAGATGAGTTTCCCCGTCTATCTCACTCCGATACAGAACGGTTTTGAACTCACCGAAAGCCGTCCGGATGGCTCCTCCCGCTTCGCGGCGGACCAGCTTCTCGGTTTGAGTGCGGTAACGAATCAGTTCTGCCACCGAGATCATTTTCAGTCCGTACTGCCGGCAAAAGTCCGCCAATTCGGGGACCCGCGCCATGGTGCCGTCGGGGTTCATGATCTCGCAGATAACGCCGCCGGGGTTTAAGCCTGCCAGGCGGGCAAGGTCCACCGCGGCCTCGGTCTGTCCGGATCGTACAAGCACGCCTCCGGCTCGCGCTCGTAATGGAAAAACATGTCCAGGCCGGGCGAGATCTTGCGGGCGGCATCTCGGATTTATGGCGACCCGTATTGTGTGTGCCCGATCGAAGGCCGAAATTCCCGTCGACACGCCTTCCGCGGCATCAATGGCTTCGCAGAATGCTGTTCCAAAACGCGCGGTGTTCACCGACGACATCGGCTGAAGGTCCAAACGGTCGCAGATCTCAGGCGCAAGCGCGAGACAGATGAGGCCGCGTCCCTGAGTGGCCATGAAATTGATTGCTTCCGGAGTAATTTTCTCCGCCGCAATCGTCAAGTCACCTTCGTTTTCACGATCTTCATCGTCTACGACAACGACGATCTTGCCCTCTCGGAAGTCCTCGATCGCCCCGGCAATCGAGGCGAAGGTCGCCTCAGTTTGGGAAGCAGCACTCATTCAGAGTTCAGCGGACCGTTATAACAGCTAAGACGTGACTGCCACGCCGTACTTTTCGTACCACGGCTTGGCGGGACGGATTGCTTCGTTCACTGCGGCGATATTCTTCACGCCCTGGTCTTGAAGCCAATCTTCTAAGGCTTTCACGCCCGACTTGGCGTAGACAGGAATGCCTTCCTTCCAGGTTGCACGTCCGCACAAGACACCGGAGTAATCGGTCCCCGCTTCGGCAGCCATGTTGAGCGACTCGACGAACTGCGCATTGCCTACGCCGGCACTCAGATAGATGAAAGGTTTCTGCGCAACTTCGGCCGCGCGTCGGTAATGATCCAGAGCCTCTTTCCGCGAGTAAGCGGCTTGGCCTTTGAATACGCTGCTTCCTTCCACAAACTCGGCGTTCACAGGCACTTCTACCTTGAGCACATCCACTTTGTATTGCGGCTTGCCGAATTCCTTCATGGATTCAATGACGATTTCGGGTTTTGCCTTGGCATACTCGAGACCCTTCTCGTCTCCGCCCTTCGGATCGTAACCGACAAACTCCAGGAAGAAGGGTATGTCGTAGGTCTCGCACTCAGCGCCGATGCGTTCGATAAACGCGTGCTTGATGTCGTTGACGTCCTGCGCGTCGAAGGGCGAGTAGTAGATCAGGATCTTCACCGCATCTGCGCCCATCTCTTTAATACGCTTTACCGAAAGATGAGGTAGAAGGTCAGGAAGGCGCCCCGGCTTTGTGTTGTCATAGCCGCTCTCTTCGTACGCCAGCAACAGTCCCGTGTTCTTCTGACGAGCTTGCGCCGCGGCAAGTCCAAACTCAGGATCCAGCAGAATTGCACTTGCATGCTGTGTCAGGACTTTCGAGACAGCGACTTTGAATTCGCTCATCATCTCGTCCGTGACCGCTTTTTGATCGACACCTTTTGCAGAAGCGATGCTCTTGCGCAGACTTCCGCGCTGGTCCATGGCCGCTGCGGCGATGACGCCCTTGTTGTTAGAAAGTGCTTGAAAATGTTTGATTTTGCCTTCGGAAAGCTGCATCGTGGTCCCCTCCGGAATAGGTGGATGAATCGAGTTCAGTATAGCGAAGGACAGGCGTTACACCACCGCTCGGCGTGCCGCCAATAGTTCTTGGCAACTCCCACATCGCGAAGGATCTGGGCTCGCAGTTCCTCGGGACCGAAGAATTGCCGTTCCGCGCGAACGAAGTGGAGAAAGTCAACGGCGATTTCATCCGGGGAAGGTGGCTCAAAAGAACTTAAGATGAAGGTTTCGATCGTGAAATTGTCGCCGCCAAAGGTCGGCCGCGTCCCGACGTTAGTGATCGACTGCCACTTTCGGGAACCGGAGACCTCTCGCGTCTGCGTGACATAAACGCCGGGCGGCAGCACTTGATTTGGCGCCGGACGCAAATTCAGCGTTGGCACCGTCTTCTTGGACCCGATTCCGTGGCCGGACACAACCTTGCCGGACAATGAGAACGGGCGTGCAAGCAGGCGATTGGCTCGAACGATGCTCCCCGTTTCGATGTAGCGCCGCACGCGCGTGCTGGACGCCACCTCGCCTCGGTAAAGAACGGGTTGCAGGCACTCGGTGAGGTATCCGTAACTAAGGCCAAGTTGTTGAAGAGTTTTGCAGCTGCCGGCCTTCTTGTGCCCGAAACGAAAGTTCTCCCCCACGAACACCGCTTTGGCTCGGAGTGCGTCGACAACAACGCGCTTGACAAACTCTTCCGGAGTGAGCTGCGCCAATTCGGCCGTGAAGGGCAGAACTTCGACGTGGCTGATGCCGGTTCCGCGGAGCAATCGAATCCGCTCCGGCAGACTGCAAATTTCGCGCGGAACCCGGTCCGGGGCCACGACCGCGGTGGGGTGTGGATCAAACGTGAGAACCGCCGGTTCCAGGTCCCGGTCTCTCGAGAAGCTAACCACCTTAGCCAGGAGAGCCTGATGCCCGAGATGAACTCCATCAAAGTTGCCAATGGCCAAGGCTCGGTGCTTCTCGCCGCCCGCCCTGTCGTTCAAGCCTGATCTCCATACCCAATCGGGATCTCGAGTCCGTCGAAAGCGATGTGCACATTCGGTGGCAGGCTTGCCTCCACTCTTGCATGAAGTAAGTCGTGCGAAATGTGAGTAAAGAAAGCTCTTTTGGGCTGCAGGAGATCTACCGTCCTTAGGGACTCCTCCACCGTGGAGTGAGTGGGGTGAGGATTGTGCCGGAGCGCATCCAGAAACAGGACGTCCAGCCCGTGGAGTTTTGCCAGGCTAGAATCCGGAATCGAGCTGTGGTCGGTGAGGTATGCGCAATCCCCGAATCGGAACCCGTGAACCGTCGTGCGCCCATGGGATACCGGAATGGGTACGACCTCCACCCCCGCGACGGCGAACGGCTCGTCGTCAAAGAGATGGGGACACAGACGCGGGCGGCTTGACTCGGACGGGGAGGAATCGAACACGTAGCTGAAAGTGCGCTCGATCGTCTCCCATGCACTCTTTGACGCGTAGATGGGGATCACCTGTCTCTGTAAGAAGTTAAACGGTCTAACGTCATCCAACCCTAGAATATGATCGGCGTGCGAGTGGGTATAGACAATGCCGTCGATATGATCGATTCCGTACCGCAGGGCTTGATAACGAAGATCCGGCGACGTATCGATCAGAATGCGCTTCTCTCCGAGACGGAGCAGAACGGACGGGCGAAGACGACGATCTCGACTGTCGGAGGACGTGCATACTTTGCAGTGGCAACCGATCATGGGTACGCCCACGCTAGTGCCGGAGCCGAGCACGAGAATGGAGGCGTGCTCGAAATGACTGAGCATCTATTCCGTTTTCGAGCCTTTTCCGCCATCGGCGGTGATGATGAGTGGGCCCTTGTCGTTGCCCGAATCGTCCGGCGCTGTGGCGTCTCTCCGGTTCATTTCTTCAGAGACCTGAACATAGCGGAAGCGAAGCTCGGTCAGGCCGTTGTCTAAGAGGCGCTGTTCCTCGACGGTCAGATTCCCTTTCGTCTTCTCGCCCAACATAGCCAGCAGATCGATCGAGTGCCGCGCAAGAGGCAGGTTGGGCTCGGATTGTTCTTCCTCGCCACCCAAATCAATCAGCCCTAACTGCACCTCGGCTTGCATGAGAATCGATTCGACGAGGAAGAAAAAATCGGCTGGGGGAATAGGAAATTGCAATGAATCGGCGGCCACGTTGTACGCGCTCCAAAGGTTATTTTGTCAGACAACATCGAACAATCGCAGCAACGGCAGATTCTCCGCTGTCGGTATATTCGGGACATGCCCGAGCCGAGTGAGAACGCAGGTAGCAAGTTCAGTGAGTTGGTGAGCCTGATGGCTCGTCTGCGGGCGCCCGGCGGTTGCCCTTGGGATCGCAAACAGACGTTTGATTCCATCAAGCCGTACACGTTGGAGGAGACGTACGAAGTTCTCGACGCAATCGACGGCCGCGACTGGCCTGGGCTGTCCGAAGAACTCGGAGACTTGCTGTTACAGCCGGTCTTTCTAGCTGCGATCGCCGAAGAAGAAGGACTATTCACGATCTCCGATTCGCTGCAGGCCATCAACGACAAGCTCGTGCGTCGCCATCCGCATATCTTCGGCGATGCGATGGCGAAAACGGCCGATGACGTAAAGGTCCGGTGGGATCAGATCAAAGCACAGGAAAAAGCCGCAGCCGGCGTGAAGGCGCACTCCTCGGTTCTGGATGGGACGCCACGCAGTGTTCCGGCGCTAGTCGAAGCCCATAAGATCTCGACGAAGGCGGCCGAGGTTGGATTCGAATGGCCCGATGTTCAGGGCGTTTTGGAGAAACTCGTGGAAGAGGCAAGAGAACTGACCGAAGCTGCCGAACGGAAAGACGCGGGCGAAATCGAGCACGAGCTGGGAGACTTGCTATTTACGCTCGTCAACCTGGCTCGCTTCCATAGCATCGACCCGGAACAGGCCCTTCGCAAGACAAACGCACGGTTTCGACGCCGCTTCGCGTTTCTCGAGGAAAAGATCGCGGGAGCCGGAGGTGAAATCCGGAGTACGTCTTTGGAGCGCATGGAGGAGCTTTGGCAGGAAGCGAAAACGCAGGAGAAAGCTCGCCTGGATCAGCCCTTGCGTTCAGCC
>JBJMGJ010000464.1:0-6129 GCA_045807965.1 Bryobacteraceae bacterium
CTCACTCACAGTGCGAATAGAAAACGGGTGGAGAACAATTTAAGACAACCCGCAACTCAAGGGAACAAGATTATCGTTGACAGGAGCGAACTTCTCATAGAAACGGCTCTATCGAAAGTGAGCCAGCGGTCAGTTCTGCTCCGGGTGTCGGCTCGTCGTCGCTCGCTCACTCCCGATAGAGTCCTAACGTCAGGGCGGATCTGGCCCAGGTGAGCGGTCTTGCCCTGCACCTTGCCGGTCTTCACATGCAAAAGCTTTACTGTAAGATCGACACGAACTCCGATGCATCCCCCACCCCGCGGATGGCCCTTCCCCAACCAAACCCTGGTCCTCCAAACCAAACCAATAGCCAGGGTGGAACGCAGGTCAGACCGTTACGGATCGCGAACCCTGAACTCCGAATGCGTCCTCGATGATGTCCGCCGCCAGTCTGGGACCATTCAGGTCCTGGATCACGGCGCCCATCTTTCGTGCATTGTCCCGGTACACTGGCTCGGCGATCACTTCATCCACGAGGGACCTCAGGGAAGGCACAGACAGGTCGGCTAACGGAACGAACTTGCCGGTTTTTGTAAACGCAATCCGAGCAGCCACACCGGGCTGATCGTTGGCGACCGGAATCGCCACCAACGGCACACCTTTAGCTAAGGCTTCAAGGACGGTATTCTGACCGGCATGCGTGATGCACAAGGCAGCCTTCTGCAGCAGTTCTAGTTGTGGCGCATGCGCAACGATGATCGTATTGCTTGATACGGGCTCTAATCGTGCCGGATCAACGTTCTCGCCCACCGACAGAACCAACTGCCGTCCGGTGGAACACGCAGCCTCAATGATCGTTCTGTACACCGACTCCGAACCGTTGTTCAGAGTGCCCATGGACGCATAGATCAACGGCTCTCCTGTCAGTCTTTCCCAGGGGAACGCGATTGGGACACGGCCTTGTCCGTCGTGCAGTGGACCGGTGTGATGAAAATGAGGCGGCCAGTGGTCGCTTGGAAAATCGAAGATCTTTGGTGTTTGGGTAATTTGAGCCAGGCGTGAGAACGCAAAATAGGGGTCGTCAACGTTCACCTTCAGTCCTGCCTGCTCTACGTATTCCCGGGTCACCGCTTCGCACGGAGCGACAAGAGGTACGAGGTCAAGCAGGCCCTGGAGATTGCGTGCCTGCGCTTCGGGTCTCGTGTCGGGCGGCCAGTCATAAGCCCAGAATGGTGTTCTACCCGTGAAGTCCTGATGCAATGCGAGGGATATATGGACGTAAGGAACTCCGAGGTGCATCGCCACCAGGTCCAGGTTGCGCCAAAGCGAATCGAGCACGAGTGCGTCAACCCCGGACTCCTCGATCATTCGCGGGCCATCGTCAATCAGTTCTCGACTGGCGTCCGCAATCATGTCGAAAGCACATGCCAGCGCCTCTCGCCCTTGTAGCGCACTCAACACGGCAAATCGCTCTGCTGCGTTGTCAGGACGGAAGTACTTCTCGCGGAATGGAAAGTGCGACAGGCCGGCGGCCCGTACCGTAGGCTCACTGAGGAAACTGGTGAAGAACACAACTTCATGCCCACGACGTTGAAGCTCCCGAGCAAGCACCGTCATGGGATTAAGATGCCCCGGAATAGCCGGAGAATTTACGCCTATTCGCATTGCGAAAGTATGGCACGGATGCAAGCGGCAGAGCGCCGCCGGTTCTGCGGGACATAGATCCTGCCTTTTCCGGAAGGGTTTAGGAACCCAGATGAAAGCGCTCATCCATCGAGCCCGAGAGACAACGTTCGCGGGAAGTAGCTTCTATGGTTCAGAACCGCTCAACAACCTCTTCGGACCTTTAGATTAACGCTTACGGGGCCTAGCCCCGGACGTCGGCGAGATCTCGCCGGATGGCGAATTTCACCAGTCCCGCAACGTCGTGGATGTCGAGTTTGCGCATCAAGCTCGAACGATAGGTATCCACCGTCTTCGGGCTGAGAGCCAACCGGGCAGCAATCTCCTTTGCTCGCACGCCCTCGACTAAGAGAGAAAAAACCTGAAATTCGCGGCTGCTAAGCGCTTCGAGCGGATCCTGCTCGTTCCGTCCAGTGCTTTCACTGAACAACGAAGTGACTTCGATTTGGGGCGAAACGTAGATGCCCCCCTGCGTGAACTGGCTGAGCGCATCCGACATTTGTTCTGGCGTGGACGTCTTGAGGACGTAGCCGCAGGCTCCGGTCCGGAGCACTTCCAGCACCGTTTTGCGATCCTTCCGGACCGACAGGACAGCGCAACGGGTACGAAACCCCTTCTCCCTGACCCGGCGGATGACTTCGGTCACCGCAAGATCGGACAGGCCTAAATCCAGCAATGCGATTGCCGGTTCCAGCCGCTCGATCTCGTGAAGAGCTCCTTCGGCGGTACCTACCTGAGAAACCACACGGAAACCAACCAGCGCATTGCACAGAGCCGAGAGGCCTTCGCGTACCAGCGTCAGTTCATCGGCGAGCAAAAGTTCGACTTTCGGCGGCTCAGACGGCTGTAACGAGATCGGCTGAGGCGTAGTGCCCGGAATTGGGAAGATTGAAGTTGACGTTGACACGCTTGTTGATACTGAAGTGTCTCGAACGCTTCACTTGTCTCATCCCGCTGTAATCTGAGGGCTCTAGCCCGTCTCTGATAGGGCTCAACCGAAGCTGCGAACCGCCTCGGCCTCGTCTTCGTACACCTCGAAAACCGTGTAGAGCTTCGTAATTTGCAGCAGGTCCTTCACCCTTTTCGAAAGTCCAACCAGCTTCAACTGACCGCCGCCGTTGGTGACAGTCGTAAAGCCGGAGACCATCTCTCCAATCCCGGAACTGTCGATGTAGGAAACATCACTAAGGTTCAATAGAACCTTCTTGCTGCCTTTGTTGACAAGATCCCGGATTGTTTCCCGAAAACTGCTGGCTCCCTCGCCCAAGGTGATCCTTCCAGCTGCTTCGATAACGGCGACATCGCCGACCTGACGGGTTGTCAATTTAACACTCACCTGCGCTCCTCCTATCCAATCTCAACTATTCACGCCCGGGCGCGATTTTTGACCAGGCGTACTTCTGTTCCGGTGCCCGGGCGGCTCTTCACCGTGAGCTCATCCACGAAAGTCCTGGACAACAATAGCCCTCTTCCGGACTGGCGCATTAGATTCTCCGGGGCCAGGGGATCGGGTAGCGAATCGGGATCGAATCCCGAACCCTCGTCGCGGATCGTAACAACAATTCGATCCCGAGAACGCTCGATCTCTAGATGAACTTTCTTGTCCTGGCTGTATCGATTTCCGTGTACAACCGCGTTGACCATACACTCGCGGACCGCCATTCCAAAGTGCACGAGTTCGTCCTCGTCCAATCCCAAAGGTTGAGCCTTCTGCAAAGCCAGCTCTTCCGCCCTGTCGACACTCTCCAGCGCCGAGTTCAGCGTTTCGTGGGTCTCATCCATTTTGCTGCTCTCGCATCGTGTCATACACACCCCGACGTGTGATTCCGGGCCTTCGCCGCCGCGACGCCGAATGGTCACGATAAAACAGTAACTCTATGAAAGTCAATGGTTTCTCTAAAAAACCAGTCGCCCGAGTACTGAAGCTCGAGGACTAGTCACGCTTGTCCAAATCCGCAAATTGTCGGCCGGAAGCGGCGAGCTCCCGTAGGATCGAGGCCGGCGCCCAGAGTTCGGACCCGAACCGGTTCTCCAGGTGCTGAATCTTGGCCAGCACATTCTTTAACCCAATCACGTCAGCGTAGAACATCGGACCACCGCGCCAGGATGGGAAGCCGTACCCGAGAACAAAGACGACATCAATATCGGAGGCTCGAAAAGCCGTACCTTGCCCAAGGAGCCGGGCACCTTCGTTGATCAGGCCGCAGATGCAGCGGTCGACCACCTCCTCCGGGTCAACGACACGCCGTGTGATGCCGGCACTGACGGCTGCCTTCTCGGCTAAGGCGCCGAGTTCCGGGTTCGGTCGGGGCTTTCGGTCAGGACCGTACCGGGACCAGCCGCTCCCGGTCTTCTGCCCGAATTGCTTCTGCTCGAGGAGCGTCTCGAGTAAGACCGATTGCCTGACGCCTGAAGGATCGAGATGCCTGAATTGCTCCTCGATATGACAGGAGACGTCGATTCCGATCAGGTCTTCCACAGTGAGCGGGCCCATGCTCATGCCGAAATCAACCAGCGCCTCGTTGACTGCTTCCACGGTTGCTCCTTCTTCGACCAGGAATCGAGCCTCCCTCAAATAAGGCCGAAACGCTCGATTCCCAATGAACCCGGGATGATTCGCGGAAGGTACCGCGACCTTTCCAAGTCGTTTCGCAAGAGACATACAGGCGGCCGTGACGTCGGGTTCCGTTTCCGCTCCCGGTACCACTTCGACCAGGCGCATCACATTGGCTGGGCTGAAGAAATGTAGACCGATGGTTTTCTCGATTCGGCCGCAGCCAGCGGCGATCACATCCACGTCCAGGCTCGAAGTGTTTGTCGCCAAAATGCAATCGGGGTGGAGATTCTTACTGACTTCCGCCATCACCGCCCTTTTAATGTCGAGATTCTCGTAAACGGCTTCAACCACTAGATCGACTTCATTGAAGCCGTCAAAATCCGTCTGGGTACGAACGCTGGTCACAAGCGCTTGGGCCGCTTCCGGTGTGAGTCGCCCCTTGGCGACGGCCCGTTCGAAGTTCGCTCGAATGGCTGCCGTGCCCCGACCGAGCGCATCCTCAGAGACTTCCTTGAGCAGCACGGGAATCCCGGATTGGGCGAACGCGGTTGCAATGCCAGCTCCCATGGTCCCAGCTCCCAGGATGGCCACCTTGCGGATGTCATACCGCTTCTGAACGCCTCGCAATTTGGGAATTTTTGCGGCGGTCCGTTCTGCGAAAAAGAGATAGATGAGAGCCTTCGATTCCTCGGAACGGAGGCATTCGTTAAATAGCTCCGATTCGAGTTTGCAACCAGCGTGGAACGGGAGTTCCGCAGCCGCCTGTATCGCTAGCAGAGCCGCAAGCGGAGCTCGCTGCGGGCGCTCGCGCTCGATCTGGCTCCGCAGCGCTTCCATTTGGTCTCGATCGACGGACGCGAGCTTTTCGTCGCGCTCGCGGGTTTTCAGGAACTTTCGCGACGCGACCTCACGGGCAAACCGGATCGCCTGATCCAGCAGATCACCTTGGACCACACGGTCCAGTAATCCGTTTGCTTCTGCTGCGCCAGCATCAATTGACCGACCGTTCATGCACAGGTGCGCTGCGGAAACCGGTCCTACGAGTCGGGGGAGACGCTGAGTCCCTCCCGCGCCCGGAATCAGACCGAGTTTCACCTCAGGCATTCCAAATTGGGCGGAAGGCACGGATACCCGGTAATGGCCGCACATCGCGGCTTCCAGTCCGCCGCCCAGCGCTGCGCCATGAATCGCCATAATGACTGGTTTGGGGCAATCTTCGATGATTTGAAGAGATGGCAGCAAGTCGAGCGGAGGAGCTTCACCTCTGCCAATCCGGGCCAGTTCCCGGATATCCGCTCCGGCTATAAAGGTAGCGCCAGATCCGATGACCACGATCGCTCCTACCGTGTTATTGGCGCCGAGCTTGAGAACGGCTGAGGCGAGGCTCTGCGCCATTTTCGAACTCAACGCGTTAACGGGAGGATTCTTAATCGTGATGACGCCGACGTCATTCTGCAAACTCACTCGAGCGAGTTCGTCCATCCCGTGCGCGGTTGTCCTTCGATTTAGTCTCTAATGGGGATTGACGCTTCGGGAAGTTCTTCTTCTCCGAGGCCGTATCGCGAACGCCCTCGACGGTCGCGATTCGCGCCCGGCCATTCGACTCTCAGATCACGGCAGACCTCGTCGAGCATCTGAAGGGTAGCTGTCCTTTGCTCCATCGCAAAAGCCGTAATAAGCAGGTTGTCGCAGAGCAGATTAATTAGCCGCGGGATGCCTCTGGATCTCGCGTACACCTCGTCCATAACATCAAGCGGGAACACCTTCTGGTTCGGCATTCCGGCCCGGGCTAGCCTCGTTTCGATGTATGCGATTACTTCGTCGGGCGAGAGAGGGTCGAGCGCGCAGCGAAGGACAATGCGTTGCTTCAGCTGGCGAAGGTTCGGAGCGTCCAGTTTCCGGTCGAGTTC